>DATGKC010000001.1:0-10964 GCA_035294845.1 Planctomycetaceae bacterium
GTCTTTTCACGCGGCGAAATATGTACACAGTGACGTCGGGACGCTGTTCGGCAAATTTGTCTGCGCCCGGCTCAGTGACTTTCGAGTTAAGCGCGACGACCGTGCGAAGTTCCGGTAGTTTCGAGAGCGCGAAAAGGCCCGCGTCGGTCATTCTGGTTGAAGAGGCGTCAATAAATGCGAGCTTTGGAAGGGCCGCGAGCTGCGAGATGGCGCGATCACCCGTTTTCGTTTGGTTTAGCCGAATATCACGCAGAGATCGGAGTTGAAGTAACGGAGCAACATCTTCATCTTCTATGTCGGAGCGCGCTAGATAAATCGATTTAAGCTTCGACATATGCGCCAGGCGACGAAGCCCACGAGCGCTGAGGCTTCCGCCATCAAGGTCCAGGTATCGCAAGTTGTGCAATCCCTTCAGGTATTGGCATTCGTAATCGTCGACTGCGGCGCTCTTTAAATCCAGGTATTCGAGTTCAGGAAACTCGGACAGGGCTGAACCAACAGCGCCCAGGTCATACAGCAGTGCCCCGGAAGCGGACACGCCCAGTCCCAACCACGAGTCGAAGGGGAGGTGCGCGCGGACCCAGTTCGGCAGTATTGGCCATCCGTTTGCAGGTTCAATCCAGCGGTCATCGCGGATGTCGTCCGATGCGAATAACAAAAGCCATTTGGGGCCCGACCATTCCAAGAAGAGGCTGCCGTCCTGGGCATAGATAAGCTGGGCGGCTGCACGTCTTCTTGCGTGCCGGTTGGAAACGACAAGCGTGCTGACAAATAGGGCCCCGCCGAGACCAGCGAGAAGGAGGATTGCAAGGCGCCGCCGCTGCAAGAAGCGTTTAGGGGCGGATGGGAGAACCACAGCCGTTTTTCTCAACAGGGCGTCGAAAGAATAAGTGTTATCGACCCGTGCTGTCCTGCATTTTAACGCGATTTCCCGTGACGTCAAAGGCCAAAGTCGCCCGGCTGCCGTCCGGCCGTCCGGGTATTTTCGCCCGAGAAGCTCGTCCGCCGCGTCGAATGAATACGCTCATCGCTTCCGTGCGTTCATCATCATTTCAATCTCGAATGGAGTGAACCAAAGCCTTGCCCCCAGTGCGTCTGGATCTCGCAGGTACCACAGGCGAGCGTAACGGTCGAGTCCGTCTTTTGCCCATTCAGGGCCGTGGATTCCGAGCCACGTGAGCGGCCGAAAAAGCCACCATGCCGTTTTCGAAGAGATTGACAACTTCGAGACGAAGTAGCACGCCGGACCGAATGCGGGCGACGTACATTACCGGCAACGCGATCAGCAAGGCTGCGATCCGGGGCCAGTGAGGTTGCTTGCGGTCTTCGTTCATATCGAATTTCGCGGGCGGTCGTGCGGGCTCGGTGCGCTTTGGCGAGAGCATGTTTAGGCGGACGCGGATTCTGCGAGCAACGCACACGGCGCGGCCTCTTGTTCCTGCGGAACCCGTCCGCCCGAAAACGGGACGGACGGGCCACCCGGATTGGTCGCTTGCGGCCGGATGCAAACTGCTACCATTGTCGCCCGCCCGACGATGGAATCTGACGCCGCAAAAGTTGCGCGGCGGGTGTAAAATTGAAATAGGTTGTTTAGGCGGACGCGGATTCTGCGAGCAACGCACACGGCGCGGCCTCTTGTTCCTGCGGAACCCGCCCGCCCGAAAACGGGACGGACGGGCCACCCGGATTAAGTCTACCGCAATGGAAAAATCCGCTCGACGTTTTCCCGCAGCACGAGCCTTCCCAAACGCAGTGCTTTGTCTTCCGTCCAGTTCCTGCCGATGACGAAATCTTCGGCCAGGAGCTTGGCCAGCACCTCGCGGTACATCGAAAACTTCGGCAGCGCGAATTCGAGCTTGTACATGTCGCTGTAGTAGCCGATCTGCTTGGTCTGAGGGACAGCCTGCAAGCGCGCCCGGCAATCGAGCTCGATGTAAGCCGGCGTGTTCGAGTACCACCAATGGCCGTTCGTCACGACGTTCGGGAAGATCCAACTATAACTGACCAACTCCTGGTTCATCCCATGCGATAAGACCGATATGGGGAAAGTCACGCGCTTGAAGGCGTTGAAGAGCCGCCGGTATTGGATCAGCGAGCACCGATTGTCGAACAGGTCCTGGCCCTGATAGACGCCCCCCTCGTAGACTCTGCGATTGACGCCGATCATCAAATCGAACGGCAGGCCGTGTTCGTCGCATTTCTCGGCCAGCTTCCAGAACACGAATTGCGAGAGCAGTCGCCTGTCATCTTGCGGCAATTCGGACTCCGATCGAATCGTGGCAAACAGGCGGCCGGCCACGGTCGCTGAGATCGGCGCCGCTTCAAAATCGGGGGGAAGTGAAATGGCGCAGGCTCGCGCCCCATGTCGCGTGAAATGTCCGAACAAGACCCCCAGCGCCTGCTCAAACTCGGCCGGGTTGTCGAATTCGACCTTGGTGCACGACGCCAGTCGCTGCCGCGTTTCCGCCTTGGTCAAGTGAAACACGAGATCGTCGGTGCGCAAACAGGGGATGTAGCGATGCGTGTCGAACCCGCTCAGCGAATCGTCGAAGTCATTGGTCAAAAAGACGGCATCGAGCCCCGACTGCTCAAGGACCTGCGCCTCCCAATTCGGCTGAGCCAGCGTTTCGAGCGCCCGGTCGTAGAGCGGCTCCCAGTTCGCGGGAGTGATCGAATCGGAATCGAACGAAAAGAACTCGCGGCACAGGTTCAAGAGCCAGCGATACTGCACAGTGTTTTCGATGTGTCGCAGCATGGGGACGAGCCGCGCGACCTTTTCTTTAGGCGAAATCCGCTCTTCTTCGATGTGCTCTTTCGGAAGGCCGGCCGCGTGCGCGAGCTCGGTGTAGTAGTGATACCCAAGAATGTCGGCCAGCGTCTTGGCGGCCGGAGCATGAGGGTTGATGTGCGAATGCGGATCGATCAGTCGAATGCGGCTGAGCTCCGCGAGAAGGCGCTGCGCGAGTGCTTGAGACATTGGCTCGACCTGTCATGTTGCCGCCGGAATCGCCGTGATTGTCAGCGAATGGCGCGCTGGGTGTCAAGCAATGCTTCCTCGGCTCTGTCCCTCCCCCCGTCCACGGGGGGATCGAGGGGGGGGTTATCTGCGCGACGACAGTGCACAGAACCGCGTGTCTGTACCAGTCAGTGCATAAAACCCCCGCCCCGCCCTCCCCGTGGACGGGGAGGGGGAAGGGCGCCCTCTGCGCTCGACGGGTGGATCGACGGGGCGATGGCCCGCTGTGATTGCGATCATTCGACTCCTTCCCGCAGGGCCGAACAAGATCAGCAATGTGGCATTGGTGCTGAATCCATTCGCTTTCGCCAACCGTCAATTCGAGGCCGGAGGCGCGCCGGCGATGCGTGATTTGCCGGATAATCCGCAAGTTTCGAGCACGCCGATCGAATTTGCCGATCTCTGGATCGACTTTTGCGTTTGCGCGGTGCGCGCGCGGCGGGCCACAGCCTGTACGCCGATTCCGCCGAAAGTCATACTCTTGGACGGCTGGATCCCCAGACAATCGAGAACGACGCGAGAAATGACTCATGCCGATTCGGGTGGCCCTGAATCACAAGACGGAATACGCCTACGATCGGCTGGTGACGCTCGAGCCCCAAATCGTCAGATTGCGGCCCGCCCCGCATTGCCGGACGCCGATTGTCAGCTATTCGCTGTCGATCGAGCCGGCAAAGCACTTCCTCAACTGGCAACAGGACGCCTACAACAATTACCTGGCCCGGCTCGTGTTTCCCGATCCGACGCGCGAATTTCGCGTCGTGGTCGATCTAATCGCCGAGCTCAGCGCCATCAACCCGTTCGATTTCTTCATCGAGCCCAGCGCCGAATCTTTCCCCTTCCGCTATGAGCCGGTTCTCGGCCGCGAGCTGGCCCCGTACCTCGAAACAGCTCCCAGCGGACAAAGGCTGAACGAGCTTGTCGCTGTTCACCGACGCCAGAATTGCCGCACGATTGATTTTCTGGTCGAGCTCAACCGCGATTTGCAAAAGAGAATCGGCTACCTGATCCGGATGGAACCGGGCGTGCAGTCGTGTGAAGAGACGTTGGCTCGCGGCAGCGGCTCGTGCCGCGATTCGGCGTGGCTTTTGGTGCAGCTCCTGCGTCAGCTCGGTCTTGCCGCGCGGTTCGTTTCGGGTTACCTCATCCAACTGGTCGCCGACGTCCAGGCCCTGGAAGGCCCATCGGGTCCCGGGCGCGATTTCACCGATCTGCACGGCTGGGCCGAAACATACATTCCCGGCGCCGGCTGGATCGGCCTCGACCCGACGTCGGGGCTGTTGGCCGGCGAAGGGCATATTCCGCTGGCGTGCGCCGCCGACCCGATCACCGCGGCCCCGATCAGCGGGAGCTATCTCTGGACCGCCAACCCGGCACAAACCGCAAACGAACCTTGCGACGAAAAATTCAGCTTCGAAATGTCGGTCGCGCGAGTCCATGAAATTCCGCGCGTCACCAAGCCCTACACCGAAGAGCAGTGGCGGGCGATCGACGACCTGGGAGAGCGCGTCGACCTGCGGCTGGACGCGCTCGACGTGCGGCTCACGATGGGGGGCGAGCCCACGTTCGTCTCGATCGACGACCGCGATGCCCCGGAGTGGAACACGGCGGCGTTGGGTCCCAACAAACTGCGATTGGCCGGCGCGCTTCTGGCGCGACTGCGAGAACGCTTCGCTTCCGGAGCGCTCGTGCATTTCGGCATGGGCAAGTGGTACCCGGGCGAATCGCTTCCGCGCTGGGCGCTGGGATGCTACTGGCGGCCCGACGGCGTTCCGATTTGGGACGACCAGACGCTACTGGCGGAAATCGACAAGGATTACGGTCACAACCCCGACGACGCACGGCTGTTCATCACGACGCTGGCGGAGCGGCTGGCGATCGACAAGCGGTTTTGCCTCCCCGCATATGAAGACGCCTGGTATCACCTGTGGCGCGAGCGCCGGCTGCCGATCAATGTCGACCCGCTGAAAAGCCGGCTGGATGATCCGGAAGAACGCAAGCGGCTTGCAACAGTCTTTGAGCAGGGGCTGGCGCAAGTCGTCGGATTCGCGCTCCCCTTGCGCCGGCACGCGAGCGCGGGCACAATGCGCTGGGAGAGCGGCCCGTGGCGTTTGCGGCAGGAGCATTTGTTTTTGATTCCCGGCGATTCGCCTCTGAGCTTGCGGCTGCCTCTCGATTCGCTCCCCTGGGAAGCCGAAGAATCGCGCGAAAGCACCATCGAAGCCGATCCATTCGCCCCGCGCGGCGCACTTCCTTCGCAGACGGCGCGCGTGCGTCAACGGCGGATGCGCCCCGCGCCTGCCATGCAGTCACGCACGGCATACCCGTTGGAATCCGCCGCGCCGCCGGGTCACAACGGCCAGGCCGCGTCCGCAGGCAATCTCGTGCGCACGGCACTGTGCGTCGAACCGCGGCACGGCCGGCTTTATGTTTTCATGCCGCCGACGAGCGCTCTGGAAGATTATCTCGACTTGACGTGGGCGGTCGAGGCGACGGCGGCCGAGCTGCAATTGCCCGTGGTCATCGAGGGCTACAAGCCGCCGACCGACCACCGCCTGGCCCACTTCCAGATCACGCCCGACCCGGGGGTCATCGAGGTGAATACTCATCCCGCGCACAACTGGCGCGAGCTGGTCGGCATCACGACGACGCTGTATGAAGAAGCGCGGCTGGCGCGGTTGAGCACCGAAAAATTCATGCTCGACGGCCGGCACTGCGGCACCGGCGGCGGCAACCACGTCGTGATCGGCGGACCGACGCCCGCCGACAGTCCCGTCTTGAGGCGACCCGATCTGCTCAAGAGCCTGGTTGCCTGCTGGCACAATCATCCTTCGCTGTCGTACCTGTTTTCGTCGCTGTTCATCGGCCCCACCAGCCAGGCGCCGCGCATCGACGAGGCCCGCAACGACAGCCTCTATGAGCTGGAAGTCGCCTTTCAGCAGATTCCCGATCATGGTGCATGTCTGCCGTGGCTGGTCGACCGGGTGTTCCGCCATTTGCTGGTCGACGTGACCGGCAACACGCATCGGGCTGAATTCTGCATCGACAAACTGTACGCGCCGGAAACGAGCGACGGGCGGCGCGGCCTGGTCGAGCTGCGCGCGTTCGAAATGCCGCCCCATGCCCGCATGAGCCTGGTGCAGCAGCTTCTGCTGCGGGCCCTCATCGCGCGGTTCTGGGAGAATCCGTACCGGCAGAAGCTGGTGCGCTGGGGAACAGAGCTTCACGATCGCTTTCTGCTGCCCCATTTCGTCGAACAGGATTTCGACGACTTGCTGGCCGAAATGCGCGAGGCGGGCTACACGCTCGAAAAAGGCTGGTTCGCGCCGCACCTTGAATTTCGCTTTCCCATTTTGGGAGCCATCGTTCAGCGCGGAGTGCATCTGGAGCTGCGCCAGGCGATTGAGCCTTGGCACGTTCTGGGCGAAGAGCCCGGCCCCGGTGGATCGGCGCGGTACGTCGATTCGTCGCTCGAACGCTTGCAAGTGATGGTCCGAGGGCTGACCGACCCGAGGCACGTCATCACGTGCAATCGCGTGCCCGTGCCGCTGCACCCAACGGGAACCAACGGCGAATTCGTCGCCGGCGTTCGGTACCGGGCCTGGCAGCCTCCCAGATGCCTGCACCCGACGATCGGCGTTCACACGCCGCTGGTGTTCGATCTCTACGACACATGGGCGGGCCGCTCGATCGGGGGCTGCCAATACCACGTGATGCACCCGGGAGGCCGCTCGTTCGAGACGCTGCCGGTGAACGCCGCCGAGGCCGAGACGCGCCGGCATTCGCGATTCTTCTCGTTCGGCCACGCGCCGGGAGAGTGGAAAGTCCCGCCTCTGGTGATCCAGCCCGAGGCGCCGCTGACGCTCGATCTGCGAAAAGCCGCCTCACCGATCGCGGCTGCATCGGTTGTAGCGGTTAGACTGCCTGCCGCGCAGCCGATGTCGTCAGCGCCCGAAGCGCCGGCTATACTTTCGTAGATCCCTCCCGAAACACGACCTTGTCCAACACGACACTCCAGAGCCCCATAGGCCTGCCTTCAGAACCTGGCGACGGCTGGCTTGATTATTCGCCCGGGGCGGAGAATTCCGACGAATTATTCGACCGCACGGGCGCTCATCGCGCGCACTGGAACGAGTTTTTGAAATCGCTCCAGGCGATGGGGCCTCACGAATTAACGCGCCGCTGGTCCGACGTGCAGCAACTGATTCGCGAGAACGGCGTCACCTACAACGTGTACGGCGACCCGCAGGGAATGAATCGCCCCTGGCAGCTCGACCCGATTCCGTTCTTGATCGCCGCGGAGGAAGCGCAAACGATCGAGCGCGGGCTGATTCAGCGGGGGCGGTTGCTCGAGGCGTTGATGGGCGACCTTTATGGACCGCAGCGCTGCCTGGCTGCCGGCCTTTTGCCGCGGGAGCTGCTGTTCGGCAATCCGGCGTTCTTGCGTTCATGCCACAATCTTCACGTCTTGGGAGACCGCTCTCTGCATCTTTACGGGGCCAACCTCGCGCGGGCCGCCGACGGCGCCTTCCGCGTACTGGGAGACCGCACGCAAGCGCCGTCCGGGGCTGGTTATGCGCTCGAAAACCGGCTCGTCTTGTCGAGGACGCTGCCGGATGCGTTTCGCGATTGCCGCGTGCAGCGGCTGGCGCCTTTCTTTCGCACGCTTCGCGAGACACTGCAGAAAATCGCACCGCACAACCGCGACAATCCGCGGATCATTCTGCTGACGCCGGGGCCTTACAACGAAACGTATTTCGAGCATGCCTACCTCGCGCGATACCTGGGCTTCACGCTGGCCGAAGGGGGCGACCTGGCCGTGCGCGATAACCGGGTGTACCTGAAAGTGCTGGGCGCCTTGCAGCCGGTCGATGTGATTTTGCGGCGTCTCGACGACGATTTCTGCGATCCGCTGGAGCTGCGCCCCGATTCGTTTCTCGGTGTGCCGGGCCTGGTGCAGGCGGCCCGCTCGGGCAACGTCGCCGTCGCCAACGCGCTGGGAACAGGCTTGCTGGAAACTCCGGCATTCCTGGCATTCCTGCCGGGCCTGTCGCGCGAACTACTGGGCGAAGAGTTGTTGCTTCCCTCGGTCGCCACCTGGTGGTGCGGCGAAGCCTGGGCCTGCCAGCATGTGATCGAGCATTTGCACGATCTGGTCATTAAGCCGGCGCATGCGGGCATCCCACTGGAGCCGGCCTTTGGTGACGAATTGACCAGTCAGCAACTTGCCGATCTTGTCGCCCGCATTCGCTCGCGGCCGCACGATTTCGTCGCTCAAGAGCGATTGACGCTGTCGACGACGCCCGCTCTCGCCGGAGAACGTCTCGCGCCGCGGCACTTCGTTCTGCGCGCGTATTTGGCCGCCCACGACGACACATTTGTGATGATGCCCGGGGGGCTGACGCGGTTCAGCGCGTCTCCGGAAAAGATGGTGGTCTCGATGCAGCGGGGCGGCGGCAGTAAAGATACCTGGGTGCTTTCCGAAGGGCCGGTCAGCAACCTCAGCCTCTTGCCCCCGGGGGGCTTGCCGGTGGCGGTGAATCGCGGAGGGAATGAACTTCCCAGCCGCGTCGCCGACAACCTTTACTGGCTGGGCCGCTATGCCGAACGGGCGGAAGGACTCGCGCGGCTATTGCGGGGCGTTCTCGTTCGCATGACGGAACGATCGGGGTTTGCCGAGACGCCGGAATTGCCGCGGCTTTTGCAAGCAGTGACGTTAATGAGCGGTGCATATCCCGGATTTGTCGGCGAGGGAGCCGAATCGCGGCTGGCGGCCCCCGAAACCGAATTGCTGTCGGTCATCTACGACGCGAAACTCGCGGGAAGCGTCGTCTCGGTGCTGGGCGCATTATTCCGCGTCGCAGGAACGGCTCGCGACCGCATCTCGCGCGACATGTGGCGCGTCGTCAGCGACCTGGCCGATCGCCACCGCGGCGAATCCAGGTCGGGCACGAGAAATTCCCCTGCCGGCGACGGCGAAACGGCGACTTGCCAACGCGGGCGCACATTGAGCGAGGCGCTCGACGAATTGGACCGCGCCGTTTTGACTCTGGCCGCGTTCAGCGGGCTATCGACAGACAGCCTGACGCGCGGCGACGGCTGGCGATTCCTCGACCTGGGACGCAAACTCGAGCGATCGCTGCACACGGTGAGCCTGCTCAGAAGCACGCTCGTGACGGCCGCGAGCCCCGAGGCGCCGCTTCTGGAAGCGCTGCTCGAAATCGCCGACAGCTCGATGACTTATCGCCGCCGCTACCTGGGAAGCGTGCAGCCTGCCGCCGTATTGGACCTCTTGCTGGCCGACGAAGGCAATCCGCGGTCGCTGGCGTTTCAAATGGCCGCCGTGACCGAGCATCTCGAGCGTCTGCCTCGCGATGCCGACGGCGCCGCGCGGCGTCCCGAACAGCGGCTGATGCTTGCGGCGCTGACAGCGGTGCGCCTGGGCGATGCCGATCGGCTGGCCGCGGTTGACCCGTCCGGCCGCCGGGCCGATCTGGAGCAATTGCTCAACGAAGCGGCCCAATCGCTGCCTGCCGTGTCGGATGCGATCACGCAGACGTACCTGAGTCATCTGCAAGCCTCGCGGCAGCTTTCGTCGCCGACCTGAAGTCGCAGTTTTCCCAAAAAGAATCGGAAAATTCTGAATGCAGTACCGCGTGAGGCACACGACGACTTACGATTACACCGATCTCGTGTCGGTGTGCCTCAACATCGCCCATCTTGCGCCGCGCGGTGCGCCCGGGCAAATCTGCAACGAGACAAGCCTCACGATTCAACCGCCGCCGGCAGTCGTTGTCGATCAGACCGACTACTTCGGCAATCCGACGCGGTTCTTTTCAGTTCAAGAGCCTCATCGTCAATTGACG
Source organism: Planctomycetaceae bacterium (assembly GCA_035294845.1). GTDB lineage: Bacteria > Planctomycetota > Planctomycetia > Planctomycetales > Planctomycetaceae > JACQFH01. Next base: position 9,883 of record DATGKC010000001.1, read on the forward strand.
CTTTGCGCAGAACACCTTGTCGACGTCTCCCCTCGCATTTTTCCCGACGCGAGTCAAACCGAACCGTGGGAAATGGTGCGCGAGCGATTGCGGGTCGACCGCAGCGGCGAAGTCCTCGACGCTTTCCAGTTCGTTTGCGATTCGCGGTACGCGCCGCCCATCGCCGCCGCGGCCGATTACGCCCGAAGCTCGTTTACGGAGGGCCGGCCGATATTGGACGCAGTTCTCGATCTGACGCGCCGCATCAATGCCGACTTTGAATACGACCCGCACGCCACGACGATCGCCACGCCCCTCGAACAGGTGTTTGACCAACGTTGCGGCGTCTGCCAGGACTTCGCCCATCTCGAAATCGCCTGCTTGCGATCGCTGGGGTTGGCGGCACGGTACGTGAGCGGCTATTTGAGCACCGAACCGCCGCCGGGGCACGTCCCGCTGGTCGGAGGAGACGCCACGCACGCCTGGCTTTCCGTTTTTTGCCCGGGAATCGGCTGGGTCGACGTCGATCCCACCAACAATCAAATGCCCGGCGATGCCTATATCCTTTTGGCCTGGGGCCGCGACTACGACGACGTAAGCCCCGTCAAAGGAGTCGTACTCGGTGGCGGCCAGCATGCGGTGACGGTCGCCGTTCAAGTCGAGCCCGCGGCTTAGCTCATTGAGCGTACGAACTTCCCCGGATACGATGCGCCACTGGTTCTCATTCCGCCGCAAGGAGCGCTCTCATGCCTGTTCGCGAAAACAAGGTCAAAAAGATTCTGCGTGACGGAGGGACGATCTATTCCAGCTCAGTGCGGCTTCCGGAGCCGGGGCTGTGCGAGCTTCTCGGGTACGCCGGGTTCGATTTTGTGCTGATCGACGGAGAGCACGGAGCCGTGGACGCGGCCACGATCGATCGGCTCGTTCAAGGTTGTTTTGCCGGCGGGACAGTGCCAGTCGTGCGCGTGCTGCGCAACGACGAGCCCGAAGCCGTCATGAAAGCACTCGATCTGGGTGCGCAGGGCGTGCTCATTCCGCACTGCCGCACCGCCGATGACGCCCGCCGGCTGCAATCGGCCGCTTTCTATCCGCCACGCGGGAAA
>DATGKC010000002.1:0-9175 GCA_035294845.1 Planctomycetaceae bacterium
GTTGGGCGACGTCGGCGCGCGACGTGAGCACTGCCCCTCCCCGCCCGGCCGAAATCAATTTGCTCCCTCCGAAGCTCAAGATTCCCACGTCTCCTGACGTGCCGGCGACGCGGCCGTCAATTCGCGCTCCGGGCATTTGGGCCGCGTCCTCGATAACCGCAAATTGGAACTCGCGGGCGAGCCGCGTGAGCTCGGCGACATCAACGACGCCTCCGTGCAGGTGGGAGCCGATGACCGCTTTAGTCCGGGGGCCGATCGCCTTGCGAACGCCGGCCGCATTAAGATTCCAGTTGTCCGCCCGCACATCGACGAGCACGGGAAGGGCGCCGACGGCGAGCACGTCCTGAAAGTTTCCTTTAAAGTCATAGGCCGCCATAATCACCTCGTCGCCTGGCCCGACCGCCAACCCGCGCAGGGCGAGCTCCATCGCCGCCGTCCCGCTTGCGCACAAGACGACGTGTTCGACGCTGTGATACAGCGCCAAAAGCGCGCTCAGCTCGGCGACGTGCCGACCGTGATACTTGCCCCACGAACCGTCGGCCAGCGCCTCGCGCACGCGGGCATCGACATCGGGATCGGGCAAAGGCCAATCCAGGGGGCCTGCCGGTCGCAGGGGCGTGCCGCCGAGAATTGCGGGAACATCGGAATGACTGATCATCGGCGCGCGTTCGATTGTCGTGAGGGCGGCCCAGCCCCTATCATGGCATCCGCATATTTTGAGCAAGATTTGGCATCTTCGACAACCGACACCCCAAAACTCTGGAATTATGGCACATCGCATCCGGTTCATCATGGTGGGAGGTTTTCTTGGCGCAGGGAAAACAACGACATTGGCGCGGCTGGCGCGGCATTACGCCGGGCGGGGCCTCAATGTCGGCGTCGTGACCAATGACCAGGCCAGCGATCTGGTCGACACCAATACGCTCCGTGCCCAGGGTTTTGAGGTCGGCGAAGTGGCCGGTTCGTGTTTCTGCTGCAATTTCGACGGCCTCATGGGAACGATCGAGACGCTGGGACAAAGCCGGCGGCCCGACGTCATCCTGGCTGAACCGGTCGGCAGTTGCACCGACCTGGTGGCGACTGTCGTGCAGCCTTTGAAACGGCTGTTTGAGGCCGACTTCAGCATCGCCCCTTATTCGGTCATCTTGAAACCGAGCCACGGAGCCCGAGTCTTAAGAAATGAATCCGGAGCAGGCTTTTCTCCCAAGGCCGCGTACATTCTCAAAAAGCAACTTGAGGAAGCTGACGCCATTTTGATCAACCGCATTGACGAACTTGACCCTCGGGAGGTCGAGGGGCTGGTGCGGTTGGTCGATGCGCAATACCCCGGCAGGCCGATCCTTAAGATTTCGGCTCGGACGGGGGCCGGCTGCGAAGCCCTCTTGGCCCTGCTCGATCAGGAAGGCGAATTCGGGCGGCGCGTCCTCGACATCGACTACGACATCTACGCCGACGGCGAAGCCGAGCTCGGCTGGCTTAACGCCAGCATTCGCGTCGCCGCGAAAAACGAATTCAGCCTCGATCGGCTGCTCGTCGACGTTTTATCGCGGCTTGCCGACATTTTGGATGAGACGGGAGCCGAGACGGCGCACCTGAAAGCAATCGGCCTGTGGGAGGGATTTTTCGGCGTCGCCAATCTCATCAGCCGCGAGCATGTGTCGGAGCTTTCGCTCCCGTCGAATTGTTCGGTGCGCGAGTTCGACCTGATCGTCAATGCCCGCGTGGCAACCGATCCGGCGGTATTGGGAAGGGCCGTGCGGGCGTCGGTGAACGCGGCTACTGCCGCGGTGGGGGCCGAAGCCGAGTTCCGCCAGACCCAGTGTTTTCGCCCAGGTCGTCCGACGCCCACGCACCGGTTCGCCGATTTTGCCAAATAAACAAGAGTCACGAAATCTCGTCAGGAATTTGAAAGGCGCGGGGCTGGTCGATAGAATGCGGGCGACGATGAAGCCGGGAGGCGCCCCCCGGAATGGTCAGCCAGTCAAATCGCATTCGGATTGAAAACACAGGAGGTTTTTATGTCCCGATCCTTGAAGGCGTTGTCTCTCGTTGCTGCGATGTCGCTGGGGGCAGTCTTTTCGTTCATGCTGATCGGAAGCGCCGACGACAAACGTCACGAAGAGTCGCCTGCTGCCCGGTCCGGCGAAAGTCCGCCGGAGAAGCCCCGCTCGCGATCGGGCCCTCGTGCACCCGATTTGCCCATTCAGCATGCGATTCTGCAGGAAGAAAGAGCCGAGAGCGCAGCCGAAGAAAAAATCGTTCGCTCGCTCGATAAGCCCACGACCGTCGATTTTAATGAGCTTCCGCTTGAAGAGGCCCTTGTATTTCTCAAGGAATACCACAACATCAATATTTGGATCGACCGCGCCTCGCTTCTCGATGAGGGCATTGCGCTGCTGCAGCAGCCAATCACGCTGACACTGGCCGGCGTGCGGTTCGAATCGGTGCTCAACCTGCTGTTGCAGCCGTCGCATTTGGACTGGGTGATCCAGGATGAGGTGATGAAGATCACGACCGAGGGTTGGGCCGCTCAGCATCCGGAAGTCAGGACCTACGACGTGCACAATCTGATCGACGCCGGGCACGCGCCCCAGGACTTGACCGCGGCGATCACCCAATCGATCGAGCCGCGTTCGTGGGGCGGCAAAGATGGTGTGGCGTCGATCTCGCACACAGGCGGCGTGCTCATCATTCGCCAGTCGCAACGCGTCCATAGCGAGATTGCCCACCTCTTGGCCGATCTCGACGACATCGCCAAAGCCGGCGAAGACGAGCAGGCCGATCTGGAAAAAAAAGCGGTCGTGTCGATCAAGGTCTATCCCATAGGCGCCGAAGTCGCCAACGACTTGGCCGATTGCCTCCAGCAGTTTGTGGCCGCCGACTCTTGGGAGAATGCCGGAGGCCAGGGGAAAATTCGCGCCCTGAGCGGGATGCTCGTGGTCGAGCAAACCGCCGATGTGCATACCGCCATCCAACGGTTTCTTGGCGAACTGACAACAGAGTCGCCGCAAAGCGCCTCTTGCGTTTCCACACAGCCTCGATCTGAAACGCGATGATGATGGCGACTCGATATATTCTCCCGGCGCTTGCAATCGCAGCCGCTTTTGCACGCGCCGCCGCGGCCGCCGACCCGCTTCCGGAAACAGCGCCGCTGACAATCGCTGAGCCGCTCGATGTCTTGATGGTCGATGGCATCGACCGTTTCGCACTGCGCGAAATCGCGGCATCGGTCGAAGAGCGGGCGCGGCTCTGGAATCGCGACTTTTCGAGCGCCAGCGCCTATGAAAAGAGCATCGCTCCCAACCGCGAGCATTTGCGGACCATTCTGGGCGTTGTCGATCGGCGCGCGACGCCCCAGGCGATCGAGATGGTCGAGACGAAGTTTCAACCGGCCCTCGTCGCGCGCGGCACGAATTACACCGTGCAGGCCGTGCGCTGGAACGTGCTCGAGGGAGTGACGGCCGAAGGACTCCTCCTGGAGCCGCAAGGCAAGCCGGTGGCCCGCGTTGTCGCGCTCCCCGATGCCGATTGGACCCCGGAAATGTTTATTGGTCTTGCGCCGGGAACGGCCGAAGAATCGCAGCTCGCCCGGCATCTTGTCGAAAACGGTTGCCAGGTGCTCGTTCCCACGCTCATCAGCCGAGACGACGAGTTTTCGGGCAATCCCGACGTGCGATACACCAACCAGCCGCATCGCGAGTTCATTTACCGCCAGGCCTTCGAAATGGGCCGGCACGTGATCGGCTATGAGATTCAGAAAGTGCTGGCCGCGGTCGACCGGTTCGAGCTGCTCAATCAAGCGCAGAAGGCCGATGTTTCGATCGGAGTGGCGGGGATCGGCGAAGGGGGACTTTTGGCGTTTTACGCGGCGGCGCTTGATCCTCGGATCGACGGCGCCATCGTCAGCGGATATTTCCAGCCTCGCGAAAATCTCTGGCAGGAACCGATCTATCGCAACGTTTGGGGCCTTCTGCGTGAGTTCGGCGATGCGGAGATCGCCAGCCTGGTCGCCCCCAGGCTGCTGGTGATCGAGGCGGGGCCGGCTCCCGAAGTGGCCGGTCCCCCCGCGGTGAAGCCGGGGCGCAGCGGCGGTGCGGCGCCCGGCCGCATTGTGACTCCCTCTCAGGACGACGTGCTTCGCGAATGGAGCCGCGCCAGCGGCCTCGTTCAGGATTTGAGACTGGTCAATAAGCTCATCTTGGTTTCGCAAGGGGGCCGCAACGGGCCGGCCGTCAATACCAGCGCTCTGACCGGTTTTCTCAAAGGCTTGGGGGCCAATGCGGCAGCGCGAATTCCCGATGCGCCGCCGAAAAACCTTCGGACAAACTTCGACTCGCAGTCGCGGCAAAAGCGGCAGTTCGACGAGCTGGTCGAATTCACGCAGCGCCTCGTGCGGCGCAGCGCCCGCGTTCGCGACCAGGTGTGGTCGAAAGCCGATCGGTCTTCGGTGAAGAATTGGGAGAAATCGGCAGAGCCTTATCGCAAATTCGTCTACGACGAATTGATCGGCCGATTGCCCGAACCGACGATGCCCCTCAATGTGCGCATGCGGCACGTCCTCGACGAACCGGGCTTCGTGGGCTACGAGGTGATGATCGACGTCTATCCCGACGTCATCGCCGGTGGGATCGTGCTTTTGCCGAAGAACTTGAAGCCCGGCGAAAAACGCCCGGTCGTCGTCTGCCAACACGGGCTGGAGGGCGTGCCGATGGACACGATTTCGCGAGACAAAGAGCGAAAGGGCGGGTTCGAATATTATTCGGGCTTCGCGGCCGAATTGGCCGATCGGGGCTTCATCACTTACGCGCCGCAAAACCCCTATCGGGGGCAAGATCGCTTTCGCACGTTGCAGCGCAAGAGCAACCTGCTCAAGCGATCGCTGTTCAGCTATATCATTCCGCAGCACCAGCGCACGATCGACTTCTTGAAAACGCTGCCGGCGGTCGATCCGCAACGGATCGCGTTTTATGGACTTTCGTACGGCGGCAAGACGGCCGTGCGCGTTCCCCCCATGCTCACCGACTACTGCCTTTCGATCTGCTCGGCCGATTTTAATGAATGGGTCGTCAAGAATACGTCGGTCCACGATTCGCCAAGTTACATGTTCACGGGCGAGTATGAGATCTTTGAATGGAACATGGGGCACGTGGCCAACTATGCCGAGCTGTCGTCGCTGATGGCGCCGCGGCCCTTTATGGTCGAGCGCGGTCATGACGACGGCGTGGCGCCCGATGAATGGGTCGCCTGGGAATATGCCAAAGTCCGCCGCCACTATGACTTTTTGGGGCTGGGAGACAAAACCGAGATTGAGTTTTTCAACGGGCCGCATAAAATCAACGGCGTGGCGACGTATGATTTTCTTGGCCGCCACTTGAACTGGCCGCCCGTCGCGGCCAAATCGCATTAGAGCGGGATACGGTCGGTCGAGGTCCCGCTGGGGCCAGGCCGTTGGAACGGATTTCTCATTTTGTACAGGGAGGTACGCGACATGTCGAAGAAGGCACGTCTCAGCCGCGATCAAAAGCGCAAGCAGAAGCTCGCCAAACGCCAGGTCCGCCGGCCGCTGGTGGAATCGCAGGCGTATCAAGGCAACCGGTATCGCTCGGAACAATTCGTCAAGCCGCTGTTCGAGACCGAGCTCGGCATTTACGAAGGTTACTTGATTTCCGAGCGTGAGCTGACCGACGACGATGTCGAAGACGACTTGGAGGCATTGATCGACGCGCTGCGCGCCTCCCCCGTCTCCGAATTTTTTTACAACGCCGATCTTCAGGAAAAGCACGGCCTCGGCGGTTACGTGCACTCGACAATTTTCATTCGCTGGCGGGAGATGTACGAGACGCGAAGACTGCCGGCGCGCGACGACTTGATCGGAATCGTGCGCACGATCCTGGGCTCGCTTGAAGTTTGGAGATCGAAGAGCGCCAGCTCTCGCGGATATTTGAGCTATCTGGATGGCTTCATGAAGAAGATGGGGGTCTCGATCCAGGTTTTCGAGAGAGACGGTGAGATGTTTCAACTGGTTGCCGATCCGCCCCCCGACGAGCTCTATGAAGTGGGTGCAATGTGGCTGGCAGGAAGCGTCGAAGCGCACCGGCGATTCGTGGAATTGGCCAACGAGCTGCTCCAGCAAGGCAGATCGGAACAGGTGCAAAATGCCTGCCAAAAGTTGCTGGGGCTGGTGGGTACGGTCGAGCGGCCCGAGTTTCCGATCCTCAGCGAGCTGTCGATCAGGGCGCAAAAAGTTCAAGGTGAGCTGGCGCGCTTCGATTTCGCGCCCGGGCTGAAGAGCCTGATCGCCAAAGTCGCCGGCTGGTGAACCAACCGATTTAAAACGCTCGAAAGACCGAATAGAACTTGTGGCGGGCGATGCTGTGCGCCGCCACGCAGATCTTGCGCCAGCGGCTGAGCTCGACGCGGCGCGTGAAGACGTCGTACCCGCGGCGTTCGATCTCGTCCAGCAGTCCGCCGTAAATGCGGAGCATCGCCTCCAAAATCGGTTTGCCCGGCGCATCCAGGTAGTCGTAGAGCGGCTGCGCGCGCACGTAATATTCTCTCGCCCGCGAAACCTCGAACTGCATGAGCCGCGCGAATCGCTCGCCGCGGCAATCGCGAATGATGTCGCCGGCACACAAGCCGAAACGATCGAGGTCTTCGCCCGGCAGATAGACTCTTCCTTTGTCGGCATCTTCGCCGAGATCGCGAAGGATATTGGTGAGTTGGAACGCCGTACCGCAATCGACGGCCGCCTGGCGCGCCCGATTGTCGTGAAAGCCCCACAAGTGGATGCAGGCCAGCCCCACGGCGCCGGCCACGTGATAGCAATAGTCGGCCAGGCGGTCGAACGTCGCGAACTCGACCGGTTCGAGGTCCATCTCGACGCCGGCGATTACGTCGAGCAGGTATTCGAGGGGGATCTGATAGTTGCGGATGACTTCCACAAGGGCCGGCAGCACGGGATGATCGCACGGGCCGTTGTGGCAGGCCCGCACGAGGCTTTTTTGCCAATGTGCCAGTTCGGCGGCCCGCACGGCGGCAGCCTGATCGCTGTCGCCCAGGTCGTCGGTGACGCGCATGAACGAATACAAAACGCACATGGCGCGCAAGCGACTGCGGGGCAGCGCGAGAAAAGAATAGTAGAAGTTGTGAGCCGTCTGCCTCGCGAGCGCCCGGCAATAGTCATACGATTCGGAAACGGAATACGCCATGCCGGAGACTACTTGAACGAGGGGGTATCGAGCGCTGGCGAGCGCGACGATGCGGTGCGCACCGTGGGTTGAAAAATCTTCAGCAATTTGGCGCGCTCGGATTCGGTGATGGCACAGGTGTAGTATTCTCCCGACGGCGTGGTGAGACCCAGCGTGTAGCCATCGAGCCAGAAGCGGTCGCTCACGTCGTCGCCTTTGCGGAATGAGATATGATACCGGGCGCCCGCGGGGGTGGTGTTCGAGCGGTTCCAGCGTTCGGCGCGGGCCTCGAAGAACGACGCCGCCCTTGCGATTCGCGGCTGCTCGTCGACGACGACGACCGTGTCGTCCCCTTCGTCCTTGTCTTCCCCCCGATCGAACAGCGTCACCATCGTCGCCTGCTCAGGATTCGACATCCGCAGAATGTGCCGCTGAGAGCATCCCGCTCCCATCGCCGCCGCCACGACCGCTACGAACATCCGTGTTCGAATCGACATGATTGCCCTTTCTCTCAGGCGTGCCGCGTCAACCTCAGGATTTGCCGTTTGACGATCTGCCCCAGGCAGCCCAAGATCATCCAGGCGACGTCCCGTTTCGTCACCACCGGCCGTGTGTCCCAGACACGGTACCCGATTGCCTCGATCCGGTCTAGAATTCTTTCGCCCCCGCGGGCAAAAAGCTCGATCACGGCCCGCAATCTGACCGGAAAGGGCGCAAGTTCACAGAGCGTCTCGTCCCGCCACGGACGCAGCCACCGCCGCGTCCGCGCCACTTCGAATTCCATTAACTCCAGAAACGGCCCGTTCGCCATCCGCCCGCGGAGGTCGTCGGCCGAGTAACCAAAACGCCGCCGGTCTTCCTGCGGCAGATACACCCGCCCGATGTCGAAGTCGCGCGCCACGTCCTGCCAGAAATTGGCCAGTTGCAAGCCCGTGCAGATCGAATCCGACCAGCGAAAGTTTTCGTCGTTCGCTTGTCGGCAGAGATATAAGACCAACCGCCCAACGGGATTAGCGCTTCGCCGGCAATAATCGAGAAGCTCCTCGAATGTTTCGTAATCGCGGATCGTCTGGTCTTGCTCGAATGCCGAAATCAAGTCCGAAAACGGCTGCTGAGGAATGCCGAATTCGCCAATCGTGGGACGCAATGCGACAAACACGGGGTGCTGGGCGTCTCCTTCATAGCAGGCCGCGAGCTCGTCGCGCCACCATTTCAGCAGCGACCGCGATTTCTCCGGGTCGCCGACTTCGTCCCCCAGGTCGTCAGCCCAGCGGCAAAATGCGTAAATATTACAAAAAGGCTGATGCATGGGGCGCGGCAAGAGCCACGTCACGACGGGAAAATTCTCGTAGTGCGATTTCGCCAAGCGACGGCAGTAGGCTTCGGCCTCGGCGTGCGTCGGAGCGCGGCGGCTCTGAACGTTTGGCCCCCACACAGCCAGTTGATCGGCGAATGCCGACGACAATGCCACGGTTTCCTCGTACGGCCCTGAATTGATTCGACTCACATGGCCTAATTTAGCCGACATTCAGACGGCGTTAAACCGAGGTGCATCTAGCGGCCACCTTTCACTCGGGTCTGGTGCCTACAAGCGATTGGCAGAACCACGTAAGATGGGTTCATGTCCGTCCCCCAAGTCGTGATCGTCGGCCGGCCCAACGTGGGCAAAAGCTCGCTGCTCAATTGGCTGGCACGCAAGCGTATTTCGGTCGTCGAGCCTACTGCCGGCGTCACTCGCGATCGCGTCACGTATCTGATGCACGAGGGGGGCCGCTACTTCGAGCTCGTTGACACTGGAGGCATTGGCCTCGTCGATTCCGACGATCTGAGCGATGACATCGAACGGCAGATCGGCACGGCGATTGACGAGGCCACATTGATCTTGTTCGTCGTCGATGTCTCCAGCGGTCTCGTGGCTCTGGATCGGGAAGTCTCTAGCCGCCTGCGGCGAATCGCCAAACCCGTGCTGCTGGTCGTCAACAAATGCG
>DATGKC010000003.1:0-3094 GCA_035294845.1 Planctomycetaceae bacterium
GGGCTATCGAATCTCGCCCCTTCGGGACTTTCTCTGGCCACGTCTCTTCTGTTTTTCCATTCGAAACCAGGAATATCCGCGGTTTTCCAGATGACCGGCGGCTTCATTTCCGCGTCCGCAACGTGCCCCGCGGCTTTTGCTGTAAGGTTAAAGCGGCAGTCCGGTATTCCTTTTTAGTGGCTAAGGCAATACGGCACAAAGAGAGGGAGATGACCATGAAAATGCAACTCGGAAACCTGCGTCAAACTACAATCAGAATGCTTTGGGACGATTTCGTCGCCGTCGGCTCATTAGCGACGCTGGCCGTCATCGTCGCGTATCTGGCTTTAGGGCAGTAGAGAGGCCTGGTCAATCTATTCGCCATCAACGAAAAGGAGTCATGCCATGTCGAAAAAGCTTGCTGGAAAAGTCGCCGTCGTCACGGGCGCGTCCAAGGGAATCGGCGCGTCGATCGCCAAACATCTGGCCGACGAAGGAGCGGCCGTCGTCGTCAATTACTCATCGAGCAAGGATGGGGCCGATCGCGTCGTCGCCGAGATCGTCGGCAACGGGGGCAAGGCCGTCGCCGTGCAGGCCAACGTGTCGAAAAAGCCGGACGTCGAACGGCTCTTCTCCGAAGCGAAAAAAGCTTTCGGCAGACTCGACATCCTGGTGAACAACGCCGGCGTTTACGAGTTCGCGCCCATTGAAGAAGTGACGGCCGAACACTTCCATAAAATGTTCGATCTCAATGTGCTGGGGCTTCTCTTCGCGACTCAGGAAGCCGTGAAGCACTTCGGCGCTGGCGGAGGAAACATCATCAATATCAGCTCGGTGGCGGCAACCTCGGCGCCGGCGACGTCGGCCGTGTACAGCGGCACCAAAGCTGCCGTCAACGCCGTCACCCGAGCGCTGGCCCAGGAATTGGGGCCGCGCAAGATTCGCGTGAACTCGATCAATCCGGGTATGGTCGAAACCGAAGGAGTCCACGGAGCCGGATTGGCCGAGAGCGACTTTCGCAGGCAAGTTGAAGCGCAAACTCCGCTGGGCCGGATCGGTCAGCCGCAAGACATCGCGCCGGCCGCCGTGTTCCTCGCCTCAGCCGATTCGGACTGGATCACCGGCGAGAGCTTTTACATCTCGGGCGGAATGCGCTGATTCGGGCATTTGGATAGTCCAGCGCGGCCGGTGGAGCACCAGGATGAATGTGCGGGTCAACAAATTTGAACCCGCATGGCGCGGCCTCTTGTCGCTGGCGCGACCCGGCCGGTGCCGCGCACACGGCCGGGCCACCCGACGCGGAAATACGCTGAAAGCGTTGTGCAGCGCAGCCCAGGGTTGACCGATGGAATCGATTAACCCTGTCCACTTCACACTTTCTCGATCCAAATGGGAGCTTGCGCTTCGCCGATGAGCCCCTCCTTCGCGCCCGGGGGCGCCTGCGGCTCGCGGGCGATTGAATCGGCAAGCGTCTCAGAGCGGATATAATCAGACCAATCGGAAACGGCGGCGATCACCTGGGCGTCGTCTGCCGCGTAGGACACGCGAATGCGGTCTTCGATTTCGAGGTGGGCGTCTTTGCGCAATTGTTGCACCTGCCGCACGAAATCGCGGGCCATTCCCTCCCGCTGAAGGTCGGGCGTCAGGGCCAGAGACAGGGCGATCTGCACTCCGCGGTCGTCGGCAGCCACCCAGTCGGCCGCCTGCTGCGTGCCGACGAGCACGTCTTCGGGTGCCAGCAAAAAGTCGGTCCCTTCGATCGAGAGAGTCACCGATTCGCCGCGCCGCAGCGGGGCAAGCTGCTTGGCGTCTACGGTGGGAAGCGCCTTGCTGATCGCGGCGAGCCCTTTGCCGAATTTGGGCCCCAGCGTCTTCAGATTGGGCTTGTAGTTGTAGTGCACCAGATCATCGAGGTTGTCGCACGCCGTGATCTTTTTGACGTTGAGCTCTTCTTGAATGACGTCGGCCAGGCTCTCGATCGCCGCGCGCTGCTCGGGCGTCGCACAGGCGAACCGCAGCTCGGGAAGCGGCTGCCGCACGCGCTGTTTCGCCAGCTCGCGCAGGCCGTGTCCCAGATTCACCACGATCTGCGCGAGCGCCATTCGCTCGCTGAGCTGTGGATCGCGCATCGCGGCGTCGGCGGCCGGATAATCGCATAAATGCACGCTCTCGGGCGCCTTGGCGTCCCACGAGCGCACCAGGTTTTGGTACATGCGCTCGGTGACGAACGGAATCACCGGCGCCAGCAGTTTGCTGAGCGTGACCAGAACCGAGTAAAGCGTCTGGTAGGCTGCCAGTTTGTCGCGATCGGCCGCGGCCCGAGATCGCCAGAAACGTCGGCGGTTCCGGCGCACGTACCAGTTCGACAAATCGTCGATGAACGAGGCCGCCGCGCGCAGAAATCCCGCCGTGTTGAAGTCCTCCATCTCGCGGCGGGCCGTTTCCGTCAGCATCTGCAAGTTCGAGATGATCCAGCGGTCGATTTCAGGGCGATCGGCCAAGGGCACGCCGGCCGCGGCGGGATCGAATTCGTCCAGTCGCGCGTAATTCACGAAAAAGGCGTACGTATTCCATAGCGGAATCAATATCTGCCTGCGAATTTCGTCGGCCGGCTTGCTCGCCACCTCGCAGGTCGGCGCCCCTTCGGCAGTCTGGGTGATCGGTCCTCCGGGAGTCGCCAGCGTAACCGGTTTTTCGGGGTGTCGCCGGCCGAACCGCAGATCGACCGCCGGGTTCTGCGCGAGATACATCCAGCGCATCGTGTCGACTCCGAGTTGTTCGGCGGCCTCTTCGAACCAGATCGCCGTGCCGTCGGACTTGTGCATCGGCTTGCCGTCTTCGTTCATGACCAACCGGTGCCCGAACAGCGTGCGGAACGGAGGCGAATGATCCATCATCGTCGCCATCGAGAGCATGGCGTAGAACCAATTTCGGAACTGGCCGGGAAAACATTCGAGCACCAGGTCGGCCGGGTACCACTCCTTCCATTCGCCGGGGTTCGTGTTGTACTGCATGGTCGAGAAGGGAACGATGCCCGCGTCGAGCCACGGATTGCCCACGTCGGGAATCCGCGTCATGAGTCGCCCCGTTCGCGGATTGCGAATTTTCACCTTGT
>DATGKC010000004.1:0-5241 GCA_035294845.1 Planctomycetaceae bacterium
TCATGTTCGCCACGGGATCGGCGTCGCGCAGCGCCGCCTCGATCTCGGTCTGGTCGCGATAGGCGGTTTGATCGTCGGCATTCGAATGGTCGGCCAATCGTTCGACTTCGAACCAGACGAGGGCCGGCCCCCGTTCCTCCCGCATTTTGGCGACAATCCGGCCGAACGAGCGATGCGCGGCAATCGGGTCGCGGCCATTCACATGCACAATCGGCAATCCATAGAACTCGCGCGCCGAGTGGCCATTTCGCGAATAAAAGGTGCGGCCGCGCGACGCCGTGGAAATGGCCCAGCCATTGTCTTGAATCAAAAACAGGACGGACAAGTTTTCGCGAACGGCTTCCGCGACGGCTTCGAGGAACTCGCCTTGCTGCGTGCTGCCGTCGCCGACTGAGCACACGACGATTCCCGGGCGCCCCCGATGCACGAGCTCGGCCGCGACCCCCGCCGCCTGCAGGGCATTATTCCCGACGGGACCAACGATGCTAAGCACGTTGAGCGCCGGCGAGCTCAAATGGGCGCTCATCTGGCGCCCGGCGGAATGCGAGCCGGCTTTGCACAACAGGCTCATGAAAAACTCGCAGTAGGGCAAACCTCGCATCAGGAGGAGCGCCTTGTCGCGGTAATGACAGTGCAGCCAGTCGTCTTGGCTCAAATGGCAGCCCAGGGCGGCCGTGGCTTCGTGACCGGCCCCCGAGACATGAAAAAACGCCAATCCCCGCCGCACGTACTCGAACTCAAGACGATCGATTTCGCGGGCGGCGACGAGGCAGCGATACAGCGACAGCCAGCGGTGGCTGTCCACGGCGCGGCCCTGTTGGCCGGGCGAACCGTTATTGTCGTTCATATCGCTCATGTCAAGCTGCCGCGGAGAATCCTTCTCTCGAGAAAAATGGGCCGCCCAAGGCGGAAGCTCAACAGCGGAATGCCGGGCTGAACTTACGGGGCCATCGTGTCCCTGACGCCCGGATTGGCGGTGCGACCCATCGTTATCCCGCCATTCTGCCCTAAATCCGTCGCGAACGCCACTTTCCAGCGAAAATTTCTCATGCCCACTCCCCGATGGCGAGCGGCGGTCAAGCCTTCCTGGCCGATCGGCGACCCGCTTCCAGAGGTGAAACGGCTGCCATTTTGGGGCAGCCATCGAGACAATCGGCTGCATAACGCGGTCGGCACCAGCCAGAATCCTCAAACTCGCGGCGGGGCGGCCGTTTAAGGCCCTAGAATTTGAACGCGCTTGGCAGGATAATACGAATTTGCAAAGCCGCACGGTCGCAACGGTTGCGGAAACTGAACGACCTCAATCCTTCGGCCGCAGTTATGTGGGTCGTGCATCGAGGCAGCCACTATTTCTGTCGGGGCGGGCGAACCGTGCCGCCGCCGTTAAGGGCCAGGTTTCCGCCGTCCATGGGAATCAGCGCCCCGGTGATCCAGCGGGAAGCGTCGGATGCCAGGAATACGGCTAATCCCCGGATGTCGTCAGGATCGCCCAATCGCCCGGCGGGAATGCCGCGAAGATAGGTGGCCCGCAGATTCGGGTCGGCGGCCATTCGCGCTTCGAGTCCGGGGTTGACGACTTGCGCCGGCAAAATGGCGTTGACTCGCACTCCCTGCGAGCTCCATTCGGTGCTCAGCTCGCGCGTCATCTGTGCGACGGCGCCCATCGCCATGCTGTAGGCAATATGCCCGCGCCCCAGCGCAGTGACGGCCGCCAGCGAGCCAATGTTGATGATGCTCCCTTTTCCGGCGGCCAGCATCCGCCGGCCCGCCTCCTGGCAACAGCAAAAGCGGCTGACGACCAAGTTTCGCAATACGGTTTCAACCTGTTCGAGCGTAATCGACTCGGGTGCGCCGAGGGCCCCTTCCCCCGCCACGTTGCCCAGCACGTCGATCCGGCCGAATTCCCGGTCGAGTCGCACGAATAGATCGCGAATCTCGACCGTGCTCGAGATGTCGCAGCGAGCGGCGAGTGCCCTTCGCCCCATCTTCGCGATTTCGTCGGCGGTGCGCCGCACGCCCTCTTCGTTGCGGTCGACCAGCAGCAAGTCGGCTCCGGCCTCGGCCAGCGCAAGAGACATTGCACGCCCCATTCCCTGAGCCGCGCCGGATACGAGAGCCACGCGACCGCTCAGGTCGAACATCGAATTCGCCGCCATGACGCTCCCTTTCCGATCAAAGGCCGGCCGGCATGATAGCAAACACGAAGCGCGACGACACGTCGAGCGATACATGAGCAGCGTGGCGGCACGGTGTTTGCATCGACATGGCGCAGTCGTGTCCTATGTCCCGACGCTTGCCCAGACGCCGCACGAAAATTCGCCATCGCGGCAATCGAGTTTTCTCTGCATCCGACTGTGCTGAGTCAGCCAAGGCGGCGGGGCTGCGCTACGTTTCTGATTCGCAGCCGGGAATCCGGCGGGAATTCAAACGCGGGGCGTTCCATTATCGCACGCCCAAGGGCCGCCCCCTCCGCGATGAATCGACGGTCGCGCGAATTCGTGCACTGGTCATCCCGCCGGCCTGGAAGGACGTCTGGATTTGTCCTTCCGCCGAGGGCCATATCCAGGCCACCGGCGTCGATGCGCGCCGCAGAAAGCAATATCGCTACCATCCCCGCTGGCGCGCCGTGCGGGACGAAACGAAATATGAACGGATGATCGCGTTTGCGGAAGCGCTCCCGGCCATTCGCGCGCGAGTGGGCCGCGATCTGGCGCGGCGGGAACTACCGCGCGAGAAAGTGCTGGCCGCAGTCGTCAAATTGCTCGAAACGACGCTGATCCGCGTCGGCAACGACGAGTACGCGCGAGACAACCATTCCTTCGGCTTGACGACGATGCGCAACCGGCATGCCGATGTGAGTGGTTCGATCGTCCGTTTCGAGTTCCGGGGCAAGAGCGGTAAGGAGCACGAAATCGACATTGACGATGCACGGCTGGCCGGAATCGTCAGGCAATGCCAAGATCTTCCCGGGCAAGACCTGTTTCAATACGTCGATCATGAGGGCGCCGTTCACGACGTGGGCTCAAGCGCCGTCAACGACTACCTGCGCGAAATCGGCGGGCATGATTTTACGGCAAAGGACTTTCGAACATGGGCCGGAACGGCGCTCGCCGCGCAAGCCTTGCAAGAATTCGAGGATTTCGACTCGCATGCAGCCGGCAAACGCAATGTGACGCGTGCCATCGAGCGCGTGGCCGAACGGCTCGGCAACACCACGACAGTCTGCCGGAAATGTTACGTGCATCCGGCCGTCATCGAGGCCTATCTCGATCGATCGCTGGTGGCCGTTCTCAAGAATCGCGCCGAGACCGAGTTGCGCGAGTCGCTTCACAAATTGTCGCCTGAAGAGGGCGCGGTCCTGGCCCTGCTGCGGCAGCGGATGGAGCGCCAGCTCGGCCGCCGAGGCGGGCAGCCGGCCGCCCGGCCCGAAACCGGCCCGACTGTCGGCCCTGTTCGTTCGCGGCCGCGCGCCAAGCGCAGGCCGTCCAACGCGGCCCCCGACAGCAAGAAACATTAACTCAAAAATGACCGCGAGTCCCGCGCACATGCGGATGTTCTGCGAGCATCATATCGTCGTTGGGGCACTGAATTCTCACGAATTCAGTTACGGGCGGCTTCTTCGACGATCGTCAACTGCTGGTTCGTTTCAATCGGGCCTTCCAGCACTTGCTTTGCGCCGGTTGGCCAGTGGACTTGCACCTGGTCGACCTGTTCGGCCTCGCCCAGTCCAAAATACAGCGGCAAAACGCTTTGCGACAAATAGCCCGATTGGCCGTCATGGACCTGTGTGAAGATCTTACCGCCGACCGAGACCTCGACTTTGGCGCCCAGGGCGTCTTTATTTGAGCTCGTTCCGCGCAGTCGAATCGCCAGATATCGCAGGCCGGCGTTGCGCTCGCTCAAATTGCTGACGAGCATCATGGGACGGCTGTTGAAATCGTTTGTGACGATGTCGAGGTCGCCGTCCTGATCGAGATCAAAGATCACCGATGAGCGCGACCCGATCGCCGCCCAGACTTCGACGCGCCCTTTGCGCCCCTCGCAGATTTTGTGCTCGGCGTCGCGGCCCGAACAATCAAGCGGGAACCAGGGGACTGCCGTTTCGCCGCTGCGGCGCGGCTCAACGCCGACGATGAATTCGGCATCGCGGAACTTTTTTCCCCCTTCGTTCAAAAACAGCGAGTTGACCTGGTAGCGAAAATTGAGGTTCATGGACGCGGTGATGAACGCATCCTGAAAGCCGTCGGCGTTGAGATCACCCACGCTGAGTCCCCATGGCCAGTAATTCTCGGCGTTGATCTGGTCGGAGACCTCGACGAATCGCCCGCCCCCCTGATTCTCGTAAAACGCATTGCCGAGAATGTTCGCCTCCGGATTGCGGCTCTGCAACATCGACTCGGGCATCACGGCAGGCGACTTCAATTTTTCCCGAGGGCCGCTGTCGAGATTCGTCCACATGTCGGCGTGCATGTTGGTGATGAATAAGTCCATGTGGCCGTCGTTGTTGAAATCGAACGACTTGATGCCCATGGCGCCCCAGGGAGACTTACTAAAGACTTCGGCGCTCTTGCGCTCGAACCGCTTTCCGCCGACGTTTTCGTAATAGTCGTCGTTCCCCTGCATGTTCAAGACATAGAGGTCGATCCAGCCGTCTTCGTTCGCATCGAGCGGTGTGGCGTCGCCCGACCAACCGGTATGCACAAGGCCGGTTTCCTCCGACACGTCGCGAAAGCGATTGCCCCCCTCGTTGTGATAGAGAATGCTGCGCTCGGTTCGTTCGGGAAACAGATGCGCGGCAAACGCCTCGGGAATCGCAACGTAATAGGGAAACTCCTTTTTGTCCGGGTCGCCGCTGTATCCGATTCGATTGGACGTGAAGACGCCGATATTGGTCAGGAATAAATCCAGTCTTCCGTCACGGTCATAATCGAAAAAGTCGGCGCTCGACGAATGGCCGACATAGCCCAGTCCCGATGGCTCGGTCATGTCGCGGAAACGGCCGCGACCGTCGTTCTCGAAGAAGGCGTTTCCGTGCCGCGTGGTCGTCACGAACAGGTCCGGATCGCCGTCGTTGTCGGTGTCGGCGAACGAAGCGGTCACCGAAACGCGCCCCGCGAGGCCCACCCCGGCCTTGTCAGTGATATTTTCGAAGCGGCCCCGGCCCAGGTTTCGCCACAGCTCGTTGCCGCCGACTTGATTCACGAAGTACAAATCATAAAGGCCGTCTCCATCGACGTCGGC
>DATGKC010000005.1:0-4588 GCA_035294845.1 Planctomycetaceae bacterium
CTGAGTACTGAGTACTGAGTACTGAGTACTGAGTACTGAGTACTGAGTACTGAGTACTCATGATTCACCGCCGATACTTTCGTGTCCTCAATCTTTTGCACCAGGCAGCCAGGACATTCCGCTCAACCGTTCAGTGCCATCAGAATGCGGCTGCAAAGATCGTGCGCCTGAATTCAATACCCGCCCGCGATCCTTGGGAGCAACTGCCGCAATCTGGGCCGTGGAGGTTGTACCAGCGAACGTGCGGGGCGAAGGAAATGCAGCGGTTCTTCTATTGTTTCGAGTATGGCGTGGCCCGGTGAAATTTGAATTCGGCCCCCCCTCGATCCCCCCGTGGACGGGGGGAGGGATTAGGAGCGAACGCGGCGTGCGCGGGTCGCCTGGTCGGGGAGCCGCACAAATGGGTTTTCGGCGATCGAGGGAGAGCAGCAGAAAACGCCGCTGTGCACGAGGCGGATGAATCGGGCGAACTGCTTGGGGGAATCGGTCTTCGTGATGATTCCGTCGACGCCGAGCTCAAGGCCCTTGGCGATCGCCGCGTCGTCGAAAAATCCGCTGATGAGAATGATTCGCGTTTCGGGGCTGATTTCGGGAATCCGCGCGGCCACCTCGACGCCGTCCATTCCCGGCAGCCAGATGTCGACGACTGCCACGTCGGGGCGCCGCTCGGCGATGAGAGCGAGGCCGGCCGGCCCGTCCTCGGCTTCGCAGTCGAGACAGATGTCGTCGAATTCATTGAGACCGACGCGCAGGCCAAGTCGGAAAATCTCTTGATCATCAATGACAAGCAGGCGAATTGTTTCGTTCATTGTGCGGTTCCGATACGCGGAGATACTTGCGGACCGCAAGTCTACCTCAGAAATCGGCTGGAGTGCGAGGGGCGTTTTCCCCGCAGAATATGCCGGTTGTTCCATCCGCGACGGTTGTGCGCCCCGGTTGGCTGACGATGATCGAACGATAGAAACAAAGAGCGCCCAAGCGCGGCCGAAGGTCCTCAATCCAGACGATTCCAAACGACAAACAACCGTGTTGCTTGCGGCCGAGAACGGCGCCGGCATCCTCCGTGTTCTGGATACGGTTTTTGACGGCATGTGCTCGCCACGACGCGCCCGCCCAGCGATGCCGCTGCTCTTGAGAACGCCGGGTCAAATGTCGCATAATAGGCGGTTCGAGATAGTTCGAAGCCTGAATTGAGCGCGGCGTCGGCGACCGTCATGCTGTCAGCCGAACGAGCCGGGCATTAGTAAAGGAGAGCGGAGGGCCGATGGACGAGAGGTCTCGCAGCCGTCGCGAGAAGTTGCTGGCCGAAGCTGAGGGGTACATCGCCCTCGGAATGCACGCGCACGCCCTGGCGTCGCTTGAGAGAATTGAAGACAGCGATGAGAGCGAATTCAGAGTAAATTTCCTGCGAGGCGACGCGCTGCGAAATCTCGAACGCCACGAAGAAGCGCTCGTCGCTCTGCATCGTGCGTTCGACAAAAAACCCGACGACGTGGGGCTGCTCATGGCCCTGGCCTGGTGTTACAAGCGTACGAATCAGTTGCCCCGTGCCATTACCTGCATGGAACAGGCTTACCGCATCGCTCCCAAAGAGGCCGTCATTCTGTACAATCTCTCGTGTTACTGGTCGCTGGCCGGAAACAAAACGCAGTCGCTCTCGTGGTTGGGCAGGGCATTGCGGATGGATAATTCCCTGCGGCAGCTCATCGACGACGAAACCGATTTTGACTCTCTTCGGAACGACCGCGATTTTCAAATGATCGTTGACGCCGTGAACCGGACGGGTTAAGAGCGGAGTTTCGGCAACAGTGACGAACGAAGCAGGCGGATCGACGACCGGCGCCGCTCATGTCGGTCTCTCGGGTTCCAACTGGACTTAACTTTCCCCTTTTTGAACGAACGATTTCATGCAGAAGATTGCAATTGCGGCTCAGACTCTGTTTCTTTTCTATGTGCTGGCTGCCGGCATCCTGCGGGCCGAAAATTGGCCGGGTTGGCGCGGGCCGCGAGGCGACGGGACAAGCCTCGAAGGGCGAATTCCGGTTCGTTGGAGCAGCAGCGAAAACATTGCCTGGAAGGCCGCTCTGCCCTACCCGGGCCATGCTTCGCCCATCGTCTGGGGCGATCGCTTGTTTTTGACAGGCGTCAATCTCGATAGCCACGACCGGATGCTGACGGCGCTCAATCGGGCCGATGGAAAACGCCTGTGGGAGAAGTCGGTTGTCCAGTCGCCTCTGGAGGGCAAGCATCGCCTGAACAGTTACGCATCGAGCACGCCGGCGACCGACGGCGAGTTCATTTACGTCAGTTTTCTCGATCAGGGCGAAATGCTCGCGGCGGCTTATGATTTCGAGGGCAACGAACACTGGAAAAAGCGCCCGGGCGTCTTTTCGAGCGTGCACGGTTTTTGCAGCTCGCCCGTGGTGTTTGAAGACAGACTGATCGTCAACGGCGACCACGACGGCGATGCCTACATCGTTGCCCTCGATAAGACGACCGGCGGGACGCTTTGGAAAACGCCTCGCGAAAACCGCACCCGCAGCTATTGCACGCCCATCATTCGCGATATCGACGGTCGCACGCAGCTCTTGCTGTCGGGGAGCAAGTGCGTGGCCAGCTACGATCCACATGACGGCACTCGACACTGGATCATCGACGGCCCGACCGAGCAATTCGTCGCGTCGCTCATCTTCAGCCACGATCTTTTATTTGTGACAGGGGGATTTCCCGAACGTCATGTACTGGCCATCAACGCCGCAGGTAAGGGAAACATTTCGGAATCGAACATCGTCTGGCGACACAGCGGCAAAATGGCCTCTTACGTCCCCTCGCCGATTGCCGTGGGCGATTACATTGTCGTCGCCTCAGACGACGGCCTGGCGACATGTCTCGATGTGCATTCCGGAAAAGTTCAATGGTCCAAGCAACTCAGCCGGCATTTCAGCGCGTCGCTCGTGACGGCAGGCGGGCTGGCGTATCTGCTCGACGATTTCGGGGTGACGCACGTCATCAGGCCCGGCAGGGAATTCGACGAGGTGTCTGCCAACAAGTTGCTGGAGCCGGCCGAAAGCGGTGAGCCGACTTATGCCTGCTCGGCGTCGCCGGCAATCAGCCAGGGACAAATTTTCGTCCGCACCGACAGCGCGCTTTATTGCATCGGCCAAGGGGCAAGGTCGGTGGGGAAAAAATAGGCGCCAATTTTGACGGAATGCGCGCGCGAATTCGCTCGTCACGCGGAAAATTCTCTGGCTCGCGAATGCGCGAAACGTTTTCTGCTGAATTTCGTTCTCCAAGGAAGGAAAAGAGAACCGATGTCATCGACCGTCATTTATTCCTACAACGTCCCCGCCGCCGGCGGTCATCGCTCGCCCGGGCCGGGCGAGCAAGAGTTGTTCGCGCGCTATGAGGAAATCGCCTGGGCAGAAGATCTTCGCTGGGACACCCGCTACCGCAAGCGGCGGCTTTTGGGAGCTGGAGGCCAGGGCGCTGTGTATCTGGCCGATCGGCTGGGCGCCGATGGTTTCATTCGCCCAGTGGCCCTCAAGGTGTTCTCTCCCGAGTCGTACCATAGCAGCCACGCGTATCAGGAAGACATGGTTCGCGTCGCGCAGGTCAATGCCCGCGTGGCCTTGATCCAGTCTGACAATGTGGTTGACATTCATGATTTTATCGAGCGAAACGGCGTCCGCATAATGGAGATGGAATGGCTCGACGGCTACGACCTGCGCGAAGTGCTGCACCAGCGCATGCTCGAATTAACCCGCGAAAAAGTCGGCGTCGAGCAGTGGCAATATGTCGATCGCGTCATCTTGACTTCGGGACCCTCGCAAGCCCGATTGAAGCCAGGCGTGGCCATCGCCGTATTGCGCGACTGCCTGGCAGGCCTGGCGGCCCTGCACGGCGCGGGAATCGTTCACGGGGACCTCAAACCCGGCAATATCATGCTGACGCGCACCGGAAGCGCGAAAATCATCGACATCGGCTCGGCAATCGACTTGAGACGCGCATCGCCCCGCCGCGCCTGGTCCCCCGTGTATGCCGCTCCCGAGGTGCTTGAGGGAGGCGACAACACGCCGCGGTCCGACCTGGCGAGCCTGGGCTACGTGCTTGTCGAAATGCTGGCGGGACGGCCGATGTTCGAGGGCCTGGAGACGTACCGCGAACTGATCGAGGCCAAAGCGGTCTTCGATCAGAGGGTTCCGGACCTCTTGCCGCCGGAAGTCAGCGGAAATGAGCTGCTGCTCAACGTCTGTCAGCAGTTGATCGCCCCGGATCCCAACCGGCGATTTTCCAGCGCCCAGGCAGCCGACGTAGGCCGCAAAGGAGCCGCCGACTTCCATCGCCAGTTGGTGAAAGGCAACCTGGCCAGCGAATACGAGCACGACATCCGTGCGTGGCTGGAACGGCTTGGGTGAGCTTTGATCCATCGCTCCTTGATCTCCGGGCGCAGTTCAGGCCACTGGCGATGCTGCATGTCTTGGTTCATGATCTGTCTCCCATAAGTATCTGTAAATCACAGGCTTTGAAGAGACGATATTGCACAGGGCGTGCCGGTTCGACCCGTCCTCGATTCCATTTCTGGGGCTGT
>DATGKC010000006.1:0-6086 GCA_035294845.1 Planctomycetaceae bacterium
AACTCGGCGACCTTGCGCCCTTCGGCGACCATGCCCTCGTCATCCGCGATTTTCTTCGTCAGCTCGTCCCATTCGACTTTGGGAATTTCGAGGCGCGAGACGTATTTGTGCTTGAGCTGTTCCCAGGCGGCCTGGTCGGGATTGCCCCCCAGAATGATGTCGGTCCCGCGGCCGGCCATATTGGTGGCGATCGTCACCCCGGCGAACCGGCCGGCCTGGGCGATGATGTCGGCCTCGCGCTCGTGGTGCTTGGCGTTGAGCACCTCGTGTTTGATGCCGTAGCGACCCAGCATTTCGCTGAGCAGCTCCGATTTCTCGATGGAAACCGTGCCCACGAGAATCGGCCGGCCGGAAGCATGAATGTTGCGAATCTCTTCGACCACCGCGTCGAATTTCTCGCGCTCCGATCGAAAGATCACGTCGGCATGGTTGATGCGACGCATGGGCTTGTTGGGCGGAATCGCCACCACGTCGAGCTTATAGATCTTGAGGAATTCGTTGGCCTCGGTCATGGCCGTGCCCGTCATTCCCGCCAGCTTCTTGTAGAGCTTGAAATAGTTTTGCAGCGTGATCGTGGCCAGCGTCTGGTTTTCGGCCTTGACGGTCACGCCTTCTTTGGCCTCGACCGCCTGGTGCAGCCCGTCGCTCCACTGGCGCCCCTTCATGAGCCGACCGGTGAACTCGTCGACGATGATGATCTCGCCGTTCATCGACACGTAATTCACGTCGCGCTTGTAGAGGTGATGGGCCTTGAGGGCATTGTCAATGAGGTGCGGCCATTCCATGTTGCCGGCCGTGTAAAAGCTCTCGACCCCGGCGATCTCTTCGGCCGCGCGAATCCCGTCGTCGGTCAGATGACAGGTGTGCTCTTTCTCTTTGACCTCGAAGTGGCTGTCTTTCTTGAGCTGCCGCGCGATGCGATCGGCCTTTTTGTATTTATCGACGTCGTCGTGCGCGGGGCCCGAAATGATGAGGGGCGTGCGCGCCTCGTCGATCAGGATATTGTCGATTTCGTCGACGATCGCGTAGTTAAGAGTTCCCTGCACCTGGGCCTCTTGAAACGGCTTCATGTTGTCGCGCAGGTAATCGAAGCCGAACTCGTTGTTCGTCCCGTACGTTATGTCGCACTGGTAGGCCTGATTCTTTTCTTCGCCTTCCTGATGCGATTGAATGCAGCCGACCGTAAGGCCCAGCCCCATATAGAGCGGCCCCATCCATTCCATGTCGCGG
This sequence comes from Planctomycetaceae bacterium, assembly GCA_035294845.1. Lineage (GTDB taxonomy): Bacteria > Planctomycetota > Planctomycetia > Planctomycetales > Planctomycetaceae > JACQFH01. Next base: position 1,231 of record DATGKC010000006.1, read on the forward strand.
CGGGCGAGGTAGTCGTTGACCGTCACGACGTGGACCTTGCCGGCCAGCGCGTTGAGAAAGGCCGGCAGCGTGGCGACCAGCGTCTTGCCTTCGCCGGTGACCATCTCCGAGATCATGCCCTTGTGCAGAACGTATCCGCCGATCATCTGCACGTCGTAATGCCGCATCTTCAGATAGCGGCGTCCCGCTTCGCGCACGGCCGCAAAGGCGTCGGGAAGCAGGTTGTCGAGCGTTTCGCCTTTGGCCAAGCGTTCGCGCAACTGAGAGGCGGTATCTTTGAGCCGCTCATCCGACAAGCTCTGCCAGTGCGGCTCCTGCTGATTGATCTGGTCGAGCAGCGAGCCGGAGACGATCGTCGTCGTGTCGCCCCTGCGCAGAAAGCCCAATCGCCGCATCAGCCGTTCATTCGACGCGCCGAACAGGTTCGTCAGGAACCGTTCGATGATCGCGGTGAGCGCGACGAAAAAATCGCCGATTCTTTCGAGAATTTCCATACTCTTTGCCTGGGAAAATGCCTGCGACCCGCCTGACCAAAGTGTATGAATCGCAAAAAATTGCGTCAATCCCTGTCATCGGCGCCCCCCAGGCCGGGGATGCGGAGGGGGCGCAAACGGCGCAGACGGCCCCTGGCTATTCGATTGGGCGGCGCCGATCTTAATTAAAAACACGTCAGGGCATCACAAATTGATGTCCCGCGCGGTGCACCGTCAAAACCGGGCACTGTGCTTTGCGCACCACACGTTCGGCGACGCTTCCCAGCAGAATGTGCATGAGCGCGCCGCGGCCGTGCGTCCCCAGCACGACGAGGTCGATATCGGCCTCTTTCGCATACCTCACGATTTCGACGAACGGGCTTCCCATCCGCAGCGCCCGCACGACGCTTAGGCCTGTTTGGCCTGCGCCCGAGAGGACGCCCGCAAGCGATTGCTCGGCCTGCGTTTTCAGATCGACCAGATAATTCGGCGGGAGCGCCAGCGCCGAACCTGGCTCGGGCATCATCATCACCATGTCGGCCAGCACGTGCAGAACGTGCAGCTCCGACTTGAATTGTTCCGCCAGGGCGACGGCGTACTCTTGAGCCGCCTTCGCTCCATCGCTGAAGTCGGTCGGAAACAGGATTTTCTTAAGGGCGATCATGGAACTCTCCTCTCTTCAATGCGATGTTGTGCGCATCTCGGCGCCGACACAGCCAGACTGTGTGTGGCCGACTTCGCAACGCGACGCGAGGGAAGGGCCGGCTGATTGGCATGCAAAAACCAGCGATCGATAACCACGTGGCGGGAGAACCAGCCTGTCGCCAGCAGGCGGCGGCCAATCGCCCGGCGCCAGGCGGCAGGCAGCAGGCCCGGGCGGTTCGGTGACGGCCCTGTCCGGCCGAATCGCGCCGCGAGGCGCCGCTCAAGGGCGCCCAGTGCCGCTTGCCGATAGTCGCCCCGCGCGTCGATAATCACGTCGGCCGCCAGGAGTCCCGATTCGATGGCCGGGCGAATGCCTTCGCCGCTCTGAGGATACGCGAGGCCCGCCGCGTCGCCGATAACCAGCACCGCATCAGCCGCGACCCGGCGGCGCGGGCCACGATACAGGCGGTAGGCGTGCCCGCGGAACCGCGCATGTGTGCTCAGCGGCACTCTGCCCAACTGCTCCAGCCAATGGCAAAACTCGGCCACGTGGCTGGAAAGCCGCGATTCGCCTTCGCGTCCCAGGCCGACATTGAGAAAGTTCCCCTTCCGGAAACACCAGGCGTATCCCGCCAGGTCTTGGCAAAAGTAGAGCTCGGGGACCTGAGGCTCGACGCGACACTTGTCCGCCTCATCGGGCGGCATCTCGAATTCGATTTCCTGCGCAAGAACGACGGTTTCGCCGCCGGCGCTTTCGGTTGTGAGGCGCGCCACGGGGCAGAAATGCCCTCCGGCTCCCACGACGACGGGTGCTCGTATGGCGCCATTGACGATCCAATGGCCATTTTCGCGCGACATGCCATCGAACGGGTCGCCCAGCCGCAGTCGGGCGCCCGATCGCGCGAGAAGATAATGATCGAACTCGCAGCGGCGAATTCCATAGCTGACGGCCCGGCCATACTGCGTCGAGACCAGGCGGCCGCCGATCAGCCCTGTGCGAAACCCGCAGATCGGCTGCAGGACGCGACCGGCGCGATAATCGTCGAGATCGATTTCGAGCTCGTCGATGACGGCCGGCGTGATCCAGCCCGCGCAGACCTTGTCGCGCGGAAAGGGCGACTTATCGAGCACGATGACGTCAAAACCGGCCTGCACGAGGGCGCGGGCGCACGACGAACCGGCCGGCCCCCCGCCCACCACCAGACAATCGCAACTTTCCATGGCTGGTTCTGTGCGCGCAGATTTGGAAGAGAGGTTCTACGAATCGGGCTGCGCCGCGTAGAGATGGCTTCGGGTCCAGGGAACGTTGTTGTTCGATTCGCGTGCGAACACGACCTGGAACAATTGCAGACCGCCCGATTTGAACGAGGCGATCGAGCCGGCCAGGTACATGCGCCACATGCGGACAAACCGCGCGTCGAACATCTCAGCCGCCTTCGCCGCAGCCCGCTCGAATCGCTCGAGCCAATGTTCCAGCGTGCGGGCATAGTGCAACCGCAGATTTTCGACATCGAGAACCGAAAATCCGGTGGGCTCGAAGATCTGCAGCATTTCGCCCAGCGATGGCGGGTAGGCTCCGGGGAAGATGCGTTTTTCGGTCCAGGGGTCAAGAGCGCGCGGTTGGTTGCGGCCGATGGAATGGATCAATCCGCGGCCATTGGGCGTCAACGAACGGTCGATGACGCGTCCCAATTCACCGTAGTTCTCGGGTCCCACGTGCTCGAGCATACCCACCGAAACAAAGGCGTCATATTTCCCGCTGGCGTTGCGGTAATCGTCTTCAACGTATTCGACGAGGCCGGCCAGGCCGGTCGACGCGGCGCGCTGGCGGGCGTAGTCGATCTGTTCCCGGGAAAGATTGAATGCGCGGACAGATACGCCGTAGCGCTCTGCCATGTGCAGCGCCAGGCCCCCCCAGCCACAGCCGGCTTCGAGCACGCGCTCGCCGGGCTTGAGCTGCATTTTTCGGCATACATGGTCGAGCTTGGCGAGCTGCGCCTGGTCGATCGTGAAATCGGCCTTGGCATAATAAGCGCAGGTGTATTGCAGCCGCTCGTCGAGCCACAACCGGTAGAAGTCGTTTCCGATGTCGTAGTGATGATGAACGCTTTCGCGCGATGCGGCCAGAGTGTGCGACCGGCGGCGGCGCGGCCGGTTGACAATGCGGGCGAGCAGGCCGCCGGAAGCCGCGCGTTCGACCCCCAGGCAGATGCTGGACAGCACTTCGACCAAAGGTCCGTGAATTTCGATCGATCCGTCGCTGTAAGCGTCGCCGAACGCGACGCGCGGATCGAACAACAGCCGCCGCAAAGTCACAGGATCGCGGACGACGACATCGCCCACCTGCGATCCGACGGGAACGCCCACCGCGGCGCCGTCCCACAGCACGATTCGAATCGACGGGTTGCCGCACGCCGCCAGCAAGCGCTTCAGCAGGCCGCGCTCCAGGGCCGAGCTGGGTCGGGAAAATACCGGTCGGTCGAGAGTTTGCGAACCGGCGACCCAGTTGCGCGCAGACTCGTCGTCCGGAACCGCGTGATACGAAGATGTCGATTCAGGATGCTTCACGCTGTCGAGTTTCATATCGAAATCGTTCTCCATTCAACGTTCAATCTGTCGCGGAAAGGAGTACATGACGTGAGCGATTCGCCAGCTTGGCGATACTCGGCAGACTACTCCCCAACAGGGCGCGTGTCAAACGAATCCGCCGCATTCGCAGCCAAGTCTTGCGGTCCTAGTCAGGTTGCACATCTCGTACCTATAATTGCTAAAATCCCGAGCGCAAAAGCAAGCGAATTCTCAATCGTCAATCCCGGATTCTCTTTCCCATGTTTCGCAGCTTACTTGTCAGGTTGGGCCTGACCGATGTCAACAGCGGCGCCGGCTTCGGCCGATGGATCGCTACGCCGGGAGGAAGCGAAGTGGCCTCGCTGAACCCGGCCGATGGGCAGACCCTGGCTCGTGTGCGGACCGCCAGTCGATCCGACTACGACGCCATCGTCGAACGGGCGCGCGAGGCGTTTTTGAGCTGGCGCATGACGCCTGCCCCGCAGCGCGGCGAAGTCGTGAGACAACTCGGCAACGCACTGCGCGAGGCCAAGGACGATCTGGGGTTGCTGGTGACGCTCGAGGCCGGAAAAATCCTCTCTGAAGGTCTCGGCGAAGTGCAAGAGATGATTGATATGTGCGATTTCGCTGTCGGTCTTTCGCGACAACTTTACGGCCTCACCATGGCCAGCGAGCGTCCCCAGCACCGCATGTTCGAACAGTGGCACCCGCTGGGGCCGACCGGAGTCATCACGGCATTCAACTTTCCAGTTGCCGTCTGGGCGTGGAACGCGGCGCTCGCGGCCGTCTGCGGCAACACGATTGTCTGGAAGCCGTCGATCGAAACGCCGCTGACCGCAGTCGCCGTGCAGAGAATCTGCGACAAAGTCATGTCGGCCAATAGCCTCACCGGCGTCTTCTCGCTGTGCGTGGGCGACGTCGATCCGGTCGGCGTGGCGATGACCGCCGACCGGCGGCTGCCTTTGATCTCTGCGACCGGCTCATGTGCCATGGGGCGAAAAGTTGGAGCGGCCGTGAGCGGGCGGCTGGGGCGGTCGTTGCTCGAACTGGGAGGGAACAACGCCGTCATCGTCGCCGAAAGCGCCGATCTCGATCTGGCGGTGCGCGCGGTTTTGTTCGCGGCAGTCGGGACGGCCGGCCAGCGTTGCACGACTCTCCGGCGGTTGATCG
>DATGKC010000007.1:0-3411 GCA_035294845.1 Planctomycetaceae bacterium
CGGCCACGGCCGCCGCCCTGGGCGTGTTGACGCCCATGCCCTGTATCCCCATGACGCCAACTCCCTGGGTTCCCGGCTCGCCCACGGTGATGATCGGAGGCATGCCGGCCCTCAACAATACGTGCAAGTGCATGTGCAACTGGGGCGGGGTGATCCAAATCGTGAATCCCGGCCAAGCCACGAATATGATCGCGTGAGCAACTCACTCCATTGGAATTATCCGGTCTTCATGATTGCGCGCCGCGAGCCCGATTCCGCGGCGCCGAACGTCAGCGGCCACCGATGCCTGTTTCTCTTTCAGTCGCGCGAGGTGGCCGAGCGGCTCTGCGAACAGACCACGCAGGCCGCCGGCGATCCGGACATTTCGGTGCATGAGATTGACGACGAGGCCGGGCTGCGCGAGTTGCTCGCGCCTCTCAGCTCAGGCGTCAATCAGGTCGTCTGGTATCCGTCGTCGGATGAGGGGCAGTTCTTGCTCGCTTCGGCCAATGACTTTCTCGCGCGCCTCGTGCCCAGGTCGGCGAGCCCGATCGAGGCCGGCCGCATCGAAGATTGCCTCGCGCTGCACCGGCGAATCATCGACCGCTGGCAGGAGACGGGCGCCTTCGACTACACGGTCGCAAGCTCGCGATTGCCCGCTCGCTCGGACACCAGCGGAGAGCTTCGGTTTTCGATCACAGTCGGCGAGCACCGCACCGAGTTAAGCACGCGAGAGCTCTTGATCGTGCTCGAGCTTGTCCGCCAGGAAATCGCCCATCGCGATGAGAATCCCGATCAGGCCGCCGGGCCGGCTGATCTCGACGTCAAGTCCGAGTTCACCGAAGCCGAGGCCTTTGCGCTTTTGACCGGAATACCGATCGAATGGCCGCAGCCGTGAGCGCGAGCGCGTTTGCCGTTTGACCTTTGGTTCGGTGTTCCTTCGTACGGCTAACGTTTGCAATCTTTGTGTGCCGCGCTGTCTCTTAAGTCTGCGATTGCGAATTGGAATTCGCCGCAGGCGAAGTTGCCCGGGCAGCCCCAACGGGGCGCGATTCGATAGCCCAGGGCGCGTCAGCCCTGGGTCAGGCATCAATCGAGCGCGCGAAGCCCCAACGGGGCGAGATTCGCTCAAGTGATGGCGGCGCTGGGATCGCGATTGGAATCCCGCCCCGTAGGGGCTCGCATCGCGCTGGGTGGCGCAAACCCAGGGCTTCGCTTCGCTGCGCCCTGGGCTATCGAATCTCGCCCCTTCGGGACTTTCACTGGCTACATCTGCTCTGTTTTCTTTTCGTCATCGTCGTGCGCCTCGTGGTACGGCGCTTATTTTTCGTTTGACAGTACATCGACCTTTTCCTGCTCGCTCGGCCGCGGTTACAATCCGGGCATGAACGACGTCGATGCGACTGGCCGGCTTTTCGGCTCATTTTTTCCGAGCGTGCTGAAGCATGAGCGATCGCCCAATATCCAGTAGAGCCTTATGGGCGAGCGTCGTGCTGTTCGCGATTCTGATCGGCTACCCGCTGAGCCTGGGACCTGCGTACTCGATTTTTGGACCGCGGTTCAATCTCGACCTGCCTTCCGCATATCGTCCTGTCGCGCGCTTGTATTGGCGGGTGCCGCTGGTCCGCAGCCCGATGGACAAATACATGAGGCTGTGGGGCGTTCGATGCCGCGTGCGCGATTTCTGGGGACAACTCGATTTTCGAGGACTAATTGCCGCCGAAGATATCACCAATCGGCGATAGCGTGGATCGCGCGATGTGGACGACCGGCATGGGAAAACCGCGCGCTCTTTCCAGCGGCATCTATCAGCCCAGTTTGTGCCCCGTTACGACTCGTTCATTGTTTCCTGAATTGGTACCTCCAGCGGCTCCGCTCTATCCCGACGGCAACCCAAATGATCCTGACGCTTTTTGGTGGTCACGAACGACGGGGCCCTACCCTGAGAGCGGAGCCTACAAGGCGCTGTGGGGAATCAACGGCGAAGGGTTCGGTCCTAGCAGCGTGCACTCGGGCGGCGCAAATTTCCTGATGGCTGACGGCTCGGTTCGATTCATCAATCAGAACATCAATTTCGGCTGGAACAATTCGACAGGCGCCTGGCAGACGTTCGTCTTGCACACCCGGAACGGCCAAGCGATCCAAGAAGCCGCGGTCGGCGATTTTTAGCGTGAGAGCACGAGCCATTCGTCGCAGGTTGGGAAACCTACGCCACCGCTGCGCTTTCGGCGGAGACGATGTCACTCGTCGGGAATCGGCTTATCGGTGAACGTCAGCCGCAGCACCGAACCGAACAGCCGCAGATCGAGATGTTTTTGTTCGATGTCGGTCACGTATTCGACGAAGTACAGGTGCTCGTCGAGGTCGCGCTCGTCAAAAATGATGCGCCCGGTGCGCTTGTCGAGGCAGGTGAGCCCGAAGTGGTTGTCGAGTGCCGCCGCGTTCTTGCGGGGCGTCGTGAAGTGGCACATGAACGTGAGCACGGGCAGATTCTGCGGCTGGTGCAGGTCGATTCCCTGACGGTCGATGAAGGTGGTCCAGTGCTTTCCGGTCGCCCGCGCGTATCCGGAAACCCAACCCTGAACGGCGATGGCCTGCGGTGTCACCTGTTGCCAGCCGGAAACGGCATTATTGGTCACGTGATTGGCGATCAGGATGTAGTGCTCGCGCGACCGGATGACGTGAATCTGTCGCACCTTCGCGTCGATTTCAGCGGGTCCTTCGAACGAGCTCGCACCGTCGTTTAGCGATACGACGGTGAACTTGCCCGATGGTTCCAGCACGGCCGCTTCGTCGAGCTCGATGAGCGTCACCTGCGCGCCCTCTTCAAACGGCCTGCTCCACAGGTCTTTCGAAGTCCAGGCGTCGCGCAAAGCAAGCACCGATCGGCCCTCGCGCGCGCCCCAGGTGATGACGTTGCGGCCGACGGTTTCCAGCCGCGTGCGCGAAGGCGGAAGCGCACGATGTCCGAGAACCGTTCCATCAAGCGCGCTGTAGACGGCCGCCGGGCCGGCGTCCGCGGGGACGGCCAGCAGCAGCTCGTCGTCGCCGAACAAGTCGGTTCCCGAGGCCACGCCTTCGCGCGTCCACAGCGGCTTGCCCGAGAGCGAATCGAGGACGGTCAGTTTGTGTCCGCTGAGCAGGGCCACGTGGTCGCGCGTGACCGGGCCGATCGTCCCGACCTGTTCGCCGATCTGGTTTAAGGGCATTGGCCGGCGGCGAAAATTGCCTCCCACGATGCGGGGCGGAATGTTTTGGCGGCCGAAATACGAGAAGTTGCTGCGCCACAAGAGGCGCGCTCCCGGCTGATCGGGGGTTCCCAGCGTGTCGATGCCGACAAGCTGCGTGCCGACGGAGACGAGCACAAAATGTCCGCAAGTGAAGGCACGGTTGAAAAGGATGTTCGCGTTCTGGTGGACGGGAGCCTCGAGC
>DATGKC010000008.1:0-4079 GCA_035294845.1 Planctomycetaceae bacterium
GTCGATTTTCTTGTGGTCGAGGGGGTCGGCGGTTTGCTTGCGCCGATGAGCGAATCGGAGTTGGTCGCCGACGTCGCATGCGACTTGGGCTTTCCATTGTTGCTCGTCGCGCGGCGATCGTTGGGCACGATCAACCATACGCTGCTGACGCTTGAGGCGGCCTCGAAGCGCGGGCTGGCGGTGGCCGGCATCGTGCTGAACCAGCCTCTACCCACGGAAGTGGCAGATCTTTCGGTCGATTCCAACGCGGCCGAATTGGCCAGGCGCTGCGCAGCCCCGATTATCGCCATTTTGCCGCACGAAACGACTGCGGCCTTGCGTCACCCTTCTCCGCTATCCAAAATAGATTGGGTGCAACTGATGTCTGCCGGCTCCGACGCGCGATGATTTTGGGACTGCCCGGAGCGCCATTCCGTGATCAAAATAGGGTCTTAATTGTGATGGAGTTGGTTTGCGGCGCCTGCCAGGGGCGATTGCTGGTGGAATTGCCGGGAACGACAGTAGCTTGCCCGCATTGCGGCACGTATCTCCAAACGGCGGTCAGCGCGGAGCCTGGCGCAGCGACAATTCTGGTTGATCCGCCGGAAGACGTGCCCCGCGACCGCGATCCCAACGCCGAGACGGTGCCGATGGAGTTCTGGGCGAATTCCGGCCCGCTTACGGAACCGGCCGGCACGCCCGCTTCAATCGCCCGGCAAGCCGACGCCGCTAAAGCAACTCCCACCGACAACGAGCGAACTGCCCCCGAGCAGACGGCGGCAGGCGACGACTCGAGCTTCGAGGCCGCCGGCGTCCCCGCGATTCACCTTTCAGACGCCGGCAGCGTCGTGATTACGCCTGCGGCGATTTCAGCGCCGTCGCTCGAAACGACCAGCGGACCCGATGCCGGCCAGCCGGCGCCCGGATCCATCCAACTTGCCGGCGCCGAGACGAGCAACGCGCCGGAGACATCCACGGGCGATACGGCCCAGCGATCGTCGGCCGTTCCGATGGAAGCCGACATCGAACCTTTAGAATCGAGTTCATTCCCGCCGATCGTTCCGCCAAGCGACACACAGACCGGGCGCTCGGGCGACGTGCGCGAACAGGTCGAGAAGGCGCGGACCTCGTCGCTCATGGTCAAGCTGCTCGCGAGCTACGCCAGCGCGGTCACTTTGGCCTGCGCGTACCTTTTATACCTGGTGTTCGAGGCGCCCAGCACGCTCGACCTTCCCGACCTTGCCCCCCCGCGAACGGCCGGGAATAAGGTGACAACGCTGATGTATCTGCCTCCCGAAAAGCAGATCCCCCCGGCCAACATGCTGCGCCTGGGCGAATCGCGGCGGTTCGGGTCGCTGAAGGTCACGCCGCTGCGCGTCGCGCGCGGTCCGGTGGAATTCGCATTTTATAATCCCGAGGCCGATCAGGCGCGCGATCCCGAAGGGCCGGTCTTGAAGCTCTTCCTGCGTTTCGAAAATGTTTCGAAGGATCAGCGGTTCGTTCCGCTCGACCGCAGGCTCGTATACACCAAAGAGCCCGATCGCAGGGCCTATGGATTGTTCAAGACGAACAATTTTGTGTCCCCCGTCGCCGATCGGGCGAACCGGCTCGACCATGTGCTCGTTTTCGATCTCTCTCCCGACGATTTGTGGCTGCTCAAGGACCAGAATCTCGACCATGAGATCGCGCCCGGCCAGATCATCGACACGTTTCTGGCCACAAGTCCCGAGGGAATCGGCTCGCTGAAAGGGGAGTTAGTCTGGCGTGTTCATTTCCGAAAGGGTTATAATCCGCATTCGTTTCGTGGAGTCACGACGCTAATTGAAGTGCTGTTCTCCAGCCGCGAGATAATCGATGAACGGCCGGCGCTCCCGGCATCCGACGCCCCCGCGGGAAAAAACGCGTAGCGCCGGGCAACGACAGTCACGACCGAACCATCATTCAGGAGACCTGCTGATGACCCGCCAGACGCGACGAGAATTCCTTGAAAATTCGATGTTGGCTGCGGCAGCCGCTGCGATGGCCGGCGGAAGTCTGATTCCCCAGGCCGGCGCGAAAGAGCAATCCTCCAGCCCGAACGAACGGCTGCGCGTCGGCATCTTGGGATTGAACGGCCGAGGCGGCGCCCACCGCGATGCTTTCGCGCGCCGCCGCGACACCGAAATCGTCGCCGTCTGCGACCCCGACATCGAGGTCGGCATGCGTCTGGGCGTGGCAGCGGTCGAAAAAGAGACGGGCAAAAAGCCGGAGTTCTATCAGGACCTTCGCAAGCTGCTCGACGACAAAAGTATCGACATCATTTCAATTGCCACGCCCAACCACTGGCATGCGCTCGCGGCGATCTGGGCGATTCAGGCGGGAAAAGACGTGTATGTTGAAAAGCCCGTCAGTCACAATGTCAGCGAAGGAAGGCGAATCGTCGACGCGGCACGCAGGCACGAGAAAATCTGTCAGGCCGGGACGCAAAGCCGATCCAGCGTCGGAACGCGCGAGCTCATGGATTTTCTGCACTCCGGGGGAATCGGCGAAGTGAAGCTCGCGCGGGGCTTGTGCTACAAAGACCGCAAGTCGATCGGCCCGCGAGGAACATACCAGGTTCCCTCCAGCGTCGACTATAACCTCTGGTGCGGCCCGGCCCCCATGAAACCCTTGACCCGTCGGAAATTCCACTATGACTGGCATTGGCAATGGGATTACGGCAACGGCGACTTGGGAAACCAGGGCATCCACCAGATGGATCTCGCGCGTTGGGGATTGGGCGTCTCCGATCTCGGACAGGGCGTCATCAGCTATGGAGGGCGCTTCGGATACGAGGATGCCGGCGAGACGGCCAACACGCAGGTCAGCGTCCACGATTACGGCGACAAAACGCTTGTGTTCGAGGTCCGCGGATTGCCGACTGCTCCCTTCAAAACGGCGGCGGTGGGCGTCATCTTCGAAGGGACCAACGGATACGCCGTGATGGGGAGCTATGAAGGCGGCGTGGTGTTCGACCCCAGCGGCACGATGATCAAGAAGTTCCATGAAGCCGGCGATCATTTCGAAAATTTCGTGAACGCCGTTCGAAGCCGCCGGGTCGACGACCTGCACGCCGATATTCTGGATGGCCATCTTTCGAGCGCTTTGTGCCACTTGGGGAATGTCTCGTATCGGCTCGGCGAAGGAGTGAGCGTTGGGGAAGCCCAGCGGCGCCTGGAAAGCGCGAAGCAGAAGTCCGAATGTTTGGAAACGTTCGAGCGCGCGAAGCAGCACCTGGCCGACAATCATGTCGACCTGAATTCGGCACAAATCCAGTTCGGAGCGCCCTTGGCCGTCGACGGCAAGGCCGAAACGTTCATGGGCGACATGAGCAGCCAGGCCAACCCGCTGCTCACGCGCGAGTACCGCAAGGGTTTCGAGGTTCCGGCCACAGCCCAACTCGTTTGACAAGAAAGCGCCGCGCGGCCGCCGTCGACGCATTTTGCGCCCACGCGCGGCACAGCGGATTTTGCCCGGTGAGAAATGCGGGTTCGACGGCCTCACCATTGCCGCCTGAATGGCATATTGGCGCTGTTGGCCGTCTGGCTCATGGCCGGTGTGCCAGCGATTGGGGCCGACGATTTTGACGCAGTCGTAGCTCCGGTCATAGCGCGGCGCTGCCTGGGTTGTCATAATCCCACGGATAAAAAGGCCGGGCTCGATTTGTCATCGGCCAAGACGGCGATCGCCGGCGGAGAGAGCGGGACGGTGCTCGTCCCCGGGAAAGCGAATGAGAGCTTGCTTTGGGAGAAAGTTTCGCAAGATGAAATGCCTCCCAAAAAACCGCTCGCCGAGATAGAGAAGCAGGTTCTCAAGCGTTGGATCGAAGCCGGAGCAAACTGGGGAGCCGACCCCATCGATCCTTTCAAGTACACGAGCGATACGCGCGGAGGCTACGACTGGTGGTCGCTCAAGCCTCTGAAAAGACCCGGAACGCCGCACACTTCGGCCGATACGTGGGCCCGCAACGGGATCGACCATTTCGTTCTGGCGGCTCTGGAGGCGAAGGGACTTAAACCCTCGCCTGCGGCCGACAGGCGCACGCTGATTCGCCGATTGACGTTCGATCTCTTGGGACTTCC
>DATGKC010000009.1:0-3623 GCA_035294845.1 Planctomycetaceae bacterium
CCGTTGATCCAGCCCATCAAATCGACCGTCTGCACGGCTCCTTCGCGGGCAATGCGGCGGACTTCTTCAATGTAAATATCGGGCGAGGCATGGTCGCGCAAATCCAGACAGTAAACCTTGCGATTGGGGACGTCCCAGGCGCCCACGGCGCCCGGTCGCTCGGCATCGGGTGCCGATGCGCTCTCAGCCTCGTCGAGGTCGTCATCGTCCTCTTCCTCGTCGCCTGCCGGCTTAAGCAGCGAAACGCCTTCTTGCCCCTTGACGAGATTTCGGTCGAGAATCCAGCGGGCCGCCCGTGGAAAGAGCCACGAGAGCACGACCATGTCGCCGCGCACCGATTTGAGAAACAACATGCCGGTGTGATCGGCCGTCAGATCGTAGAGGTGCGGAACGAGCGAGACGTCGACCTGCGGCTCCATCAGGAGTGCGGCGGCAATCGACTCTTCGAGCTGCCGCTTCACCGGGTTTTTTCCCGGCGATTGCGCGATCACCACCGTGATTTTTTTCGTCGCCATCGAAAACTCACCTTAAAACAAGGTCGGAACCTCGGGTCACTCGTTCATCTGTCCCTTGATCATCTGCTGTGTTTTCTCCCAACCCGCCGCGAGCTGCTCGACGTATTGGCTGGGCGAGAGCAACTCGGCCTCAGTCTGAAACTCGTACAACCAGCCCGCTTCATAATTGTCGGTGTTGATAACCGATGGATCGTTGAGCAACCTTTCATTGAATGCCACGACCAAGCCATCGCACGGTGCATAAAGGCTCGAAACGGCTTTCGAGCTTTCAATCTCGCCGATTTCCTGCTTCTGGCGCACGGGGGTGTCGGCGTCGATGCTCCAATTGAGAAAATAGACATCCTGCAAAAGCCGCACAGAATACGCCGTGAATCCCACGCGGTAGCTTAGCCCTTGGGACTTTAGCCAGAGGTGATTTGCGGCATAATGGCGATCGCCCGGAACGCGGGCCGCGTATTTCCCCATCATGAATTCCAGGTCATCCGCCATCGCTCCAGTAGATAAAGAAACGTGGGCGGATGCAAGAAAGATAGTTTCAATCTGGCGCAAAAAGTGTAGTATAGCGGCACAGACGACCGGAGAATTCATGCACAACGTCATCACGCTCGTGCTCGGCGGGGGGAAAGGGACGCGGCTGTATCCGCTGACCAAACTGCGCTCGAAGCCCGCAGTTCCGCTGGCGGGCAAATACCGCCTGATCGACATCCCGATTTCCAATTGCCTCAACAGCGGCTTAAACCGCATCTATGTGCTGACGCAGTTCAACTCGGTCAGTCTCAATCGGCATATCAATCAGGCGTACAAGTTCGACCTTTTCGGCGGCGGATTCGTCGAGATTCTCGCGGCTCAGCAGACGAACGAAGGCGACAAGTGGTATCAGGGAACCGCCGATGCCGTGCGCCAGAATTTGCGTTCGATCCAGGGGCCGGGCATCGATTACGTGTTGATCCTTTCGGGCGATCAGCTCTACCGCATGGATTTCGCGCGGATGTTCGAGGTGCACACCAAGTCGAACGCACAAGTCACCATCGCCGCGCTGCCGGTGGAAAGCAGCAAGGCCTCGTCGTTCGGAATCATTCGGTTCGACGACACAGGGCGCGTGGTCGGATTTCTGGAAAAACCCAAGACCGAGCGCGAATTGGAGATGATCCGCACCGATCCGGCGTGGATCGACGCGCGGGGAGTCCGCAGCCACGGCCGCGATTGCCTGGCGAGCATGGGCATTTATCTCTTCAACCGCGACACGCTGGTCGAGCTTCTCGAAAAGACGGCGTATCAGGACTTCGGCAAGGAGATTTTTCCCGCGGCGATCCGCACCCGCAAAGTGCAGGTGTTCCTCTACGACGGCTACTGGGAAGACATCGGGACGATCAAGGCATTTTACGAGGCCAACTTGCAGCTCACGCTTCCCAATCCCCCGTTCGACCTGATTTCGCCCGACGAGCCCATCTATTCGCGGCTGCGATTCTTGCCCCCTTCGCAATTCAAGGGGGTGAACGTGAACCAGTGCATCATCGCCGACGGATGCCGGATCGGCGAAGGGACGACGATCGAAAACAGCATCGTCGGCGTGCGCTCGCAGATCGGGAAGAACGTCACGATCCGCAATTCGATCCTGATGGGGGCCGATAATTTTCAAACGTCACACGAGGCCGCCGCCGATCGCGCGGCGGGCCGGCCTGCGATCGGCATCGGCGACGGGACGAGCATCGAGGGCGCGATCATCGACAAGAACTGCCGCATCGGCCACAACGTCAGAATCTGCAACGAGGCGGGAATTGAGCAGTCGGAAGAAATCGCCGGCGCGATGGTCGCCGACGGTATTTTGGTCGTCGTCAAAGACGCGACGCTGCCGGACGGCTGGCGGATGCCCGAGGGCCAGGGGACGACACGCTACGCCCAGGCACAAGTTTCGGCGGGCACCGGCGACGGTGCACATCACGCTTCGTCGTAATGTTTGACGGAACGTGCCTCGCACGAGTTCCCCTTGCCTGCCGGCATTTACGCGCGTTACGGCCTGCAAATGGAGAACCACTTGACTTGTCGGCCAGTTTGCGCGGGAGGCCGCCGAGACTCATCACGTGGAACGTGATGACTACTTTACTTCATGCGCTCCTGCTGCAGGAGCTCCCTGGTCTCGGAATGCTGCGGCGATTCGAAGATTTGAGCGGGCGGTCCTGATTCGACGATGACGCCGTCGGCAATGACGTGCACCTGGTGCGCCACGCGGCGGGCAAATTCCATCGCATGCGTGACGACCAGCATCGTTTCACCCTGCCGGGCCAGATCGGCCATCACGGCCAAAACCTCGCCCGTCATTTTCGGGTCGAGGGCGCTCGTGGGCTCGTCGAACAGCACGAGCTCGGGATGCATGGCCAATGCTCGGGCGATCGCCACCCGCTGCTGCTGCCCTCCGGAAAGCTGCGACGGCCGGCTGTCGAGCCGGTCGCCCAGGCCCACGCGGTCGAGCAGCTTGCGCGCCTCGGCCACGGCCTTATCGCGCGGCGTCTTGAGCACCCGCAGCGGAGCTTCAATCACGTTACCCAGCACGGTCATGTGAGGAAACAGATTGAACTGCTGAAAGACCATTCCCACGTTGCGGCGAATCTGCAAAAGTTGACGCTGTCGGTCGCCATACGATTGCGTGCCGTTCAATCGGCCTCCGGCCACGGTGATCTCGCCCGCATTGAACGATTCCAGTCCATTGATGCAGCGCAAGATCGTGCTCTTGCCCGAGCCCGAAGGACCGATGAGCACGCCGACATTGCCTGGGTCGAGACCCAGCGACACGCCCCGCAGCACTTCGCGGTCGCGAAATCGTTTGACGAGTTGTGAGATGGTGAGCATCGTTGTCTTATCCGGCGCCGTCGTCCCCCTTCAATCGCCGCTCGAGCCAGCCCGCCAAGAGCGAGAGCGGATAGCTCATCAGAAGGTAGAGCGCACTCGTCAGCACGGCCATTTCGAATACGAGATTCGTGCTCTTGGCCCCCATCGAATACTGTTTTGAAAGTTCCTGGACGGCGATTACAGAGCAGACGGCCGTGTCTTTGAACAGCGCAATGAAGTCATTGGCGGTCGCGGGAATGACCAGCCGCACCGCCTGCGGGA
>DATGKC010000010.1:0-4199 GCA_035294845.1 Planctomycetaceae bacterium
GAAATCGACCGCCCCGATCGACAAGAGGTTGGCCGACAGGCCGCGCGAGTAAAGCACGGCAAACGCAAATAAGAGCGCCAGCGGAATATTAACGGCCACGATCAACGCGCTGCGGACATTGCTCAAAAACATGAGCAAAACCATCGTGACGAGCGCCATTCCCAAGATGAGGTTTTCCTGGACGGTTTCGGTCGTGACGGCGATCAGGTCTTTGCGGTCGTAATAAGGCTCGATCCTGACTCCCGGCAGCACGCGCCCCGGCGCCTTATTCAGCTCATCGATTTTTTCGCCCAAATCGTGCAGCGCCGGCAGCGAGTGCTCGCCTTTGCGCAAGAGGACGATGCCCTGGACTTTCTCGGGCTCGTCGACCCACACGCGCTCGCCGTTTTTGCGGACATCTTCTCCGTGCGCATCCTTGAGAGGCCGGCTGAGGCTGATCTTCCCCAGCCGCGACTGATTCCCCACGACGACCCCCCGCCGGCCCACTTCGTCGCCGTGCGGCAGCGGCCCCCCGTCGACCACGTCTTCGACGCGAATCGGAATGCTGTTGACGGCCGTGATGACCGTCTGCCGGATGCGCTGCAGGCGCCGCTCTTCTTCCGATCGAAGGTAGTCGGCTGCGTCGGCGGGATCGACGGCCTGCAGGACCGGATCGGCCTTGGTGGGATCGAGACCCTCGCCAATGAGGCCGATCCCGCGCACATTGAGCATGTTGTCGCCGTGCGCCAGATAATCGCCCCCCACGTTGCTGTTGCTTTCGCTCACCGCCTTCTGCAACTGGTCGAGCGTGATGCCGTACCGCACCAGGCGCTCGGGGTCGGGATGAATCTCGTAACGTTTGACGGTGCCGCCGGAGCTGACGATGTCGATGATGCGCGGCACGCGGCGAAATTGGCGTTCGAGCACCCAGTCTTGAAGAGCCTTCAGATCGTTGAGCGAATAAATCTCGTTTCCCAAAGGATCGGCCGCGTTTCGCAACGTATATCGCAAAATTTCGCCCGTGGGACTTTGCGGAGAAATCGCCGGCTCGACGCCGTCAGGCAGGTCATCGACGAACTGCAGGCGATTGATGACTTCCTGACGTGCTTTATAGAAATCGATTCCATATTCGAATTGATTGCGCAGGTGCGAGAGCCCAAACAGCGATTTGCTGCGCGTGTATTTCAATCCGGGCATTCCTGCCAGGCTGACCTCCAGAGGTATCGTCACTTGCCGCTCGACTTCCTCGGCCGACGCGCCCGGGAATTTGGCGATCACCTCGACGATGGCCGGCGCCGGATCGGGATACGCCTCGACGTTGACGTGAATAAAGGCGTAGCTTCCCACGAAGATCAGCGCCCCCGCCAACAGCAAGACGATGAGCGGGCTATCGACGGCCCAATGAATCAGCTTGTGGACCATGTTACGGCTCTTCCTCTTCGGCCGATCGCGACTTTGCAAAATCGAGCTGGGCCGCAAGTTCCAACACGCCTGACGCGATCACCGTTTCGCCCACTCTCAGCGTATTGGCGCCGCACCCGCTTTCCTCTTTTGCCGATTCGCGGCAAACGTAGACCGAATGGCGCCAGCGGCGCTTGACATCGACCTTGCGCCGCGTGAACTCGCGCCGTTCAGCATTCGTCTCGGCAAACACGAAAGACGCGCCCCCCTGCTCGATCAACGCGGTGCTGGGAATCGAAACGAGGTTGGGATCGGCGGGGAGCTCGACGGTGGCGGTGATGAACTGCCCGGCCGCCAGGTTCTGCTTGCTGTTTTCGAGCCAGCCCATGACGACGCCCGTGTGAGAATCCGGATCGATAATCGTGCCGATGAGGTCGAACGTCCCGTCGCGCGGCTTGTCATTGGGATCGGATTTGAGCGTCACTTGCCAGTTTCGATGCGCCGGATCGATCCGTCGCAGGGCCGGCAGATCTTCTTCGTAGACGTTGGCCAGAACGAGCAGCTCGCTGAGATCGGCGATCTGGAAGATGTTGTCGTCGGTATCGACCATCGAGCCTTCATTCAGGTTCTTTTCGACGACCAACCCATCAATCGGCGCCCTGATCTCAAGCTCGGCCCAGGTCTTGTCGTTGCTTTTGTCGGGACGGCCCTCGAGCACTTCGTCGGCCTCACGGCGAATGGTCTCCATTTCCGGTTCGGTGAGTCGCCACGAAATGAGCGTCCGTTCGGCGCGGGCCAGCGCAATCTGATCGGCTTCGACGGTTCGCCGCTGTTCGAGCAGCGTCTTTTGGGGAATCGCGCCGGGCGCAACGCTTTCCATCGCCTTCAGCACTTTCTTGTCGGCGGCGAGTTTCGAAATGGCATCGACCATTTCACTCTTTTTCTCGCCGATTTCTTTGCTCCAGACGATCGCCAGAATGTCTCCCTTTTTGACGTAGTCGCCGTATCGCAAAGGCCGCCTGGCGCGCGTGCCGTGGCTGCCGTTTTTCCCGTTCGCTTCCACCGTGCCGATCTGGACCAGCTCGCCGACAAATCGCGAGTGCACCCGCACCAGCCGGTTCGGGTCGAGGACCAAGGTCCCATGCAGGCGCAGCGGATCGGGTGGCGGTGCGGCCACCACCGCACAGGTGCGAATCTCCAACATGCGGAACGATTCTTCGGAAAATCGAATCGTGTCCGGCCGGTCGGCCACGATCTCGACCGGCGCGGTTTTCGCCGCGGCGCCGTTCTTATCTGTCCCGTGGCTTCGCCCCTTCAGCCGGGCCAAGGCTTTGGCCGCGTAGCCTTCGGAGCCGCGCTGCACGTCGATGACCACGGCAACGACGACCGCGACGATCACGAGCGACCAAACTACAACTTTGGCGCGGGAATTCATGGCAGAGCCCTCATCGAATCGTCGTTATTACAGATTTTCTCCCTCGGCGTGGGGAGGTGTTTGGCTCGCGAGCGTGAGCAAATCTCCGGCGATGTGCGGAGAAACCGAGACTTCAGTGAACGATTTCAAGCGGCGAACAGTGCATCATACGCCCCCTCATACGCCGTGAAAATGCCAGTCACGGAAACTTATCAATTTGTAATAATCCGGCCAGGGTCGCCGCGGTCGTCCAGAGTTTTTCCAGGATATCGATGTAATCCTGAGTGGTCTCCATCACCGTGCGCTGCGCCTGGAGGTAGGCCGAAAATTCGAATAATCCGGCATCGAATCCGCTTTTGGCCAGCCTCAAGGCTTCCATCGAATCGGGAATGATTTCGGTCTTGTACTTTTCGGCGCGTTCGAGCGTGCCTCGGTAGGTGCTGAAGGCGTCGGCCACCTGTCGCAAAAGATCGAGCTGCACCTGTCCCAGCGTTTCCGTCGAATCGCGAACATTGGCGCGAGCCGATTGGATGTTCCCTTGATTCCGGTCCCAAACCGGAATCGGGAATTGAACGCTCAACCAGTATTGCTCGTTTCCTTTTGCGAGGCCCCACTGGTAGGCCGGCCCCAGCGTGACGTTGGGATAGGGCTCGACCTCGGCCCTTTTCAAGAGAAGCTTGTTTTTGTCGATGTCGAGCTTGGCGATCTGGATGACCGCATTTTCAGAGGTCACGAATTGGTCCAGGACCTCTTCGTCGAAGTCCGGAGGCCTGGCCGTCAATGAGCCGATGACTTTATCTTGCACCAGCCCTGGATAACCCACGATATCGGCCAATTGCTTTTGTTCGCCGGCAAACACCTGCTCAGCATTCCGCAGGTCGGCCAGCACCTTATTGTAGTCGATTTCGAGCAGCAGCAATTCCGGCCGGTCTCCCACGGTTGCGATGATGCGCTCGTTTTGCGTCTTGACCGACGCCGCGGTGATTTTGACGAGCCGGTTCAAAACATCGACGCGCGTCTGTGCGGCCAACGTCTGATAGAACTGGCTGCGGAGAGCGGTCAAAAGCTGGTAACGGTCTTGAACGAGCGCAAATTCCGACTGCTGAACGCCGCGCAGGGCGGCTGCCCGATCGAGGCGTTTCTTGCCCATCGTCACGAAATCCTGCATGAAGCCGGCGTTGAACAGGCTGTTGGGGCCATTGAAAACTTCTGGGTTATTCGTGTCCCAGCGTGGGTTGGGATAGAGCCCGGCCTGCAGCGCCTGCCCCGAGGCCGAGTCGATGCGGGCTCGGTCGCGCTGCAGAATCGGGTGACTTTCTTCGATCAGTCTCGAAAGATAGTCCAGCGTCAACTTGGGCGGCTTTCCGTCGCCATCCAGCGCGGGAGGGATGGCTTGCGGCTCGCT
>DATGKC010000011.1:0-8426 GCA_035294845.1 Planctomycetaceae bacterium
TAAATATCGGTGCGATGATCGAGGAGCACGCGCTGACCCGAGGCCTGTTCGGGACTCATGTACCGCATCGTCCCCAGAATATCGCCCGACTGCGTAAGCCCCACATCGGCCTGGAACTGAGCCAGCCCGAAATCGGTGACCCACAGGCTCCCGCGCGAATCGACGAGCAGGTTCGCCGGTTTGATGTCGCGATGCACGATGCCGAAATCATGCGCGTGTTCGAGCGCCTGGGCGGCCTGCCCGATGAGCCGCGCCGCATTTCCGTGGAAATCCGCGCGCCGGTCGACGTGCTGCGTCGACAGCACCGCTGAAAACTGCGACGCAGTTTCACGCCCGGCGACGATCGATGCAGAATTGGCCTGCGACGAGGCGGCCCGTGTGCCTCCCGCGCTGTCTTGCTCGACCGTTTGCAGCACGTAACTGGAAAGCGACGCCGTTTCCGGCATGATGCCCGCCTGTTGCCTCAAGTGGCGGATCAATACGGCCAGCGATTGCCCTTCGATAAGCTGCATGGCGTAAAAGTGCACGCCCCGCTCGGAACCGACGGCGAACACCGGCACGATGTTCGTGTGATGCAATTGCGCTGCCGCCTGCGCTTCGTTTCGAAATCGCTGCAACTGCCGGCTGTCGAACGTGGCCGCAAACGACATCACCTTGAGGGCCACGCGCCGTCCGAGCGAAAGCTGTTCGGCCTCGTACACAATCCCCATCCCCCCGCGCCCGATCTCCCGCACGATGCGAAAGTCTCCCAGCAGGTTGGCGCCGCCGGGAATCGGCAGGTCGACCGCGGCCGCGCCGGTCTGCAGCCGCGGCGGCGGGTCGCTTCGCATCGCCTGGTGCACGAGCTGCAACCCATCCAGGCACTCGGCGATCGCCGCCGATAAGTCGGGATGCCGGTTGATGAATTGCTGCCGATCCGGATTCATGCCGGCTTCGAACTGGGCAAGATACTCCTGGACGACCTGCACGAGCCTCGGATCATCCGGCGCACGCCCCTGCCTTGAGCTGGAATTGGGAACGTCGCTTGGGACGCGACTCATCGTCGTCGATGCCATCATTCACCTCCAAAAGTCTGCCGCAGCCGCGCCAACGCCCGAACCCAAAGCTTCTCCACGCTGTTGAGGGTCTTTCCCATGCGATCGGCCGCTTCGGGGAACGTCAGTCCCTCCAAATGGCGCAACACGATCACTTCCCGGTAATTGTCCGGCAGCTTGGCCAAGGCGTCGGCCAGCAAGACGGCCTGCTCGCGGCGCGACGCCTCCTGGCTGGGAGAACTGCACCCCGAGACCAGACTGCCGTCGAGGAGTTGCGACGATTGGTCGAGATCGGCGGCCAGTTCTTGTTCGAGCCGGATGTCGCGACCCTGCGTCCCCACGTAGTGCCGCACCAGGTTGGCAACGCGGGCCGCCAGGATCTGGCGGATCCAAGCCAGGAACTGCCGCTCATTATCGCCCTGAAACAGCGGAAAATTGCGGTGCGCCTCGAGAAACGTCTCTTGCACGAGATCCGAGGCGTCGGCCTTCGCCTGCAACCGTTTCCCGATCTCGACCCGCGCCAGGAGCTTTAGATAATGCCGATAAAGATCGAGCAGCGCACCGAGACTGGCCTCACGGCCCGACTTGGCTTCGCGCAGCAAGTCATCGGGATTTGCCTGTTCCGGCGGCATTTTGGGCGGAGTTCTCAAGAGTATAGTCACGGTTTCACTCCAAAGACCGCCGCCAAAAAATCCAACGCCGCGAATTCCGGGCGGCTTGCCGGACCTCAATTCGTTCGGATCATCCCGTGCCGGCATCCTACCGAGCATATCGTCTGCTTGAGGCATTAGCAGAGTGGACTTTAGTTCACGTGTGACTTCTTCCAAGAATTCTCCATTTAGTCCGCGGGATACCGGGAGCATCTAGTCAGAATCATTTCGTGCGGCGCCGCCGGTGTCGGCGGCACCGCTGAGCGACTCGTTGGGCCGGAATCCGTGTAGACGGAACGCGACGAAGAATCACCACGTGCCGTACCGCGCAGACGTTCTTCCGCGGCGGCCGGCCGCAGAACGCGGCTCGACCGATTCAGCAACCAGACTCTGACTGCCTCGAGGTGCAACAGCATTGTTCCGGCGCTCGGTGTGTGCGCCGGTTTTCTGTCGGGCCGTCCTTTTTTTCGCATCGCGACGATGCAGGAGTTATCAATGATAAAGATGAGGAGCAACAGACGCCGCTGGATAGGAATCGTGACCGCGGCCGTCATCGCCGCTCTCGGTGGCCTCTACGCGACCAGCGGACAAGCGGATCACGAGGACGAAGAAGTGGTTCTGGCCTTCACCACGATGCGCGGCAATCTGCCGAACGTCGACATCAACAACAACATCGGCGGTTTCGCCCCGTGGGTGATCCGTGACGGCGACGGCGTCCTGACGACCGAAGGTCACGTTCGCATCCGCATTCGCGGGCTGCTGTTCGCCCCCGGCGTGCCGAATCTCGGGGGGACTAATCCGTTCAAAACCTTCCGGGCGATCGTGAGCTGCACGACGGTCAACGCACAAGGGGAGACGGAAGTCGTGAATATCAGCACGGGCGCGTTCCCGGCCGACGCACACGGCGACTGCAACATTCACGACAAGGTGACGCTCCCCAATCCCTGCTACGCGCCCATCATCTTGGTCGGACCCGAAGGGAAGGTGGCCACGCCTCCTGACACCGCGATCACCGGCGGCATCTGGCTCGCCGCCACCGGTTTCTAGCGAGCAACCTGCCCGCGTGTCGTGTGGGCTCACGCCCACGCGACATGCGACTGGAATGGTCCCGAGACGCCCACCACGCCCTTCCTGTCGTCAGGGCGTGCCACCCAACTTTCCGGCTTGGCCGTGGGAAAGGAGCACCATGCGGATCCGGCCGAATTCTGACATCTCGGCCGCCAGGCCTTACGGCAGTCGCGCGAACGTTCGCAAGATCTGAACGAGTTTCGGAAAATCGATCGGCTTTTCGATCAAAAAGTCAGCGCCCAGCGACTTGATCTCGGAAATCCGCTCGCGCGTGACGTCGCCTGTGAGCACGACGATGCCTTTGAGTCCCGCCGGGCGCGATGCCTGCAACGACCTGAGCACCTCCCGGCCATCGAGATCGGGGAGCATCATATCGAGCAGCACTGCATCGAAGCTGTGCTGTTCCAAGAAGCGAAGCGCCGTCCTTCCGTCGACCGCCTCGGTCACCGCGGCCCCCTCGGCCTCGAGCAAACGTGCCGTTCCCTCGCGCGTCGCTGAATGATCTTCGACCAGCAGAATGTGCAAATTGAGCCGCTGCGTGGGAACCGGAACCCAAGCATTCGGATCGGAAGGGGGCAATGCCGTGAAGTCGGTGCGAACGGCGATGATCGAGCCCGGGAGGGACACGGTAAATTTGCTTCCATCGCCCAGGCGGCTTTCCACGGAAATCGATCCGCCCATCAATTCCACGAGACGATTGCAGATCGCCAGCCCCAGGCCGGTTCCTTTCGCGCGGTCGCGGGCGGGATTATGCAATTGGGCGAATTCATCGAAAATCCATGAAAGATGTTCTGAGGAAATCCCGATTCCCGTGTCTTCGATGACGATGGTCAGACGGCGCTCCGGCGCTTGTTCGATTGCCGCCGAAATGCGCACGTGGCCCTGCGCGGTGAATTTGATGGCATTTCCGGCGAGGTTCCCGATCACGCGGCCCAGCTTGATGCGGTCGGTGCGGAGCCAGATGAGATGAGGCGGCGGTTCGACGACGAGCTGCAGTTTTTTTTCCGTCGCCAGAGGAATTAACTGCTTGCACTCCTGTTCAATCAGCTCACTGAGCGAGAATTCCGACTCGACCAATTCGACCTTGCCGGTATCGAAGCGGGCCACGTCGAGCACATCGCCCACCAACTCGATCAGGGCATGCGTATTGGCTTGCAGCCGTTGGGCCGTTTCCAGGATCTCGGCCGATCGAGAAGGGTCGCCGGCAAGGAGCCGGATGATTTCGGCCATCAGGTTGATTGCATTCGCGGGCGTGCGAATATCGTGCGAAACGGCCGCCAGAAACCGGGTCTTGCGCACGCTGGCCTCTTCCGCCTCGCGGCGACGCAATTCGAGCTCGCGCTGCAGCGCTTTTTGCGTGGTGATGTCGACGTAGGCGGCCACGGCGCCGGCGACCTGGCCGCGGCCGTCGAGAATGGGCGCGGCGGTCGCCAGAAGAGTGAAGGGCCGGCCCTTGGGAGGGTGAATGTCGAATTCGCCGGCATGCACCTCTTCGCCGCGCAGCGCGCGCTGCAGAGGCAGATCATCGGGGCGGGCGCGCTGGCTGCCTTGAAATATTTGGCGCTGAAGTCGCAAGCCCACCGGCGTGGCGGGCGAGATATTCTCGTCCGAGGGAACCTGAAACATGGCGGCCGCCGCGGCGTTCAGCCTGACGCGCCGTCCCTCTCCATCATCTGCGACGGCCATTCCGAAGGGAACGGTCCGAAAGGCCGCTTCGAACCGGCGGCGTTCCTGCTGGATCTCCTCAACCAGTTCGGCGCCTTGGATGCTTGCCGACGCCTGCATGGCCAGCGATTCGATCATCGCGACTTCGGCGGCCGTCCATGAACGCGGCGCGGGCCCATAGGCTTCGATCGCGCCGATCGTGCGGCCGCGGACGCGCAGCGGAGTCGAGAGCACGGCCCGAAACGGCTCGCCTTGCCTGGGTTGCGGAATGACAAGGTCCGGCCGCAACCGAATGTCTTCCAGATAGCCGGTTTGACCCAACGACATCGCCTTGGAAGAGAATGACTGGCCGAAGGGAATGACCATCGCCTGCGGGCCTTCGGCCCCGAATCCGTAGTGACATTGCACGACCAACTCGTCCCCCGTTTTTTCCAGGATGGCCGCGGCGTGCGTCTCGGCCAGGTACCCGAGGGTTTCGCAAATTTTCGTGAACACCTCGCTGCGGCTGGTATCGGCCGTGAGACTGCGGGCCAATTCGAGCAATTGTTCCAGCCGCTTCTCCCAGGCGAGCAGCTCTTCATTCGTCACCCGAAGCTCTTCGGTTTGCCGCTCAAGCTCTTCCGTCTGAGATTGCAGTTCCTCATTCTGGCGAACGACCTCTTCTTCGCGCTGCCCAAGTTGCTGGTTCAATTCTTCCAGCTCGGCGTTTTGCTGCTCCAATGATTGGCGTTGGAAATCGACGCAATGATGCATACGGATCCCCTGATGCACAAGGACGGCAACGAACATCATCGCGGCGACTGCCGTCAAATGGTTGATGAGAATGAAGTTTTCGACGTCGGGGACTGTCAGCGGCGGGCCGAAGCGATAGACCGTGATCGCAAGAATCCCTGAAATAATCGCGGTGCTCCAAAGGAACATAATACTCCGCGTCCATAAGCAGCCCGACAGGGCCACGGTGTAAATGACCGCCACGACGATCGGAGTGGGCAACATGAGGTCGAACGCCGTCGCCACCACGACCAGCGCCGCCACCACGATCTTCGCCGTTCGGGGCGATACGTCGAAGGGCGCTCGCGGTTCGGATCGCATCGGCATGGTTTATCGTTGCTGTCGCCGGTAAATGCACGGGCCAAGAAATCGCAGCCGCTGGGCCCCTGTGGGCCGCTCGGCCCTGCCCAGAATAAGAATCCCGCCGGGGCGTAATGCCGCCTCGAGGCGCGGCCAAACAGAAGCAGCGGCCTCGGGACACAGATACATGGCTGTGTTGCGGAACATGATAACGTCCCACAGCCCCATTTCCACGTCCCCCAGCACATTGCCGACCTTCCACCGCAGGTGCTTTCGGATCGGCGATGCGACGAGCCAACGGTTTCCCTCGCGCTCAAAATGGCGTTCGCGCAGGTGGCCAGGGACCTGTCCCAGCGCGCCAGGCTCATAGCAGCCGGCGCGCGCGTCGGCGATGGCGTCGGGCCGGCAGTCGGTTCCCAACAGGTAGCTCCCCGAAAGGAACTCTTTCTCGGCCAGGATCATGGCGAGCGAGTAGAGCTCGGCGCCATCAGAACAGCCGATGCTCCATGCGTAGACGCCCGATCGCGATTCGACCAGACTCGGCAGAATGTCGTCGCGAAACTGCTCGAAAACGGTCGCATCGCGGAAAAACGACGTGACGCCCACGAGCATCGCGCTGAGTGCTGCAGTCAGCAAACGCGGATTTTGATCGAGCATCCGCCGGGCCTGATCGGGCGAAGTCGCGCGAAGCGTGCGCAGACATGCCGACATTCGCCTGTGGAGCGTTTCCGACCGGTATTGCCGGATATCGAGGCCGGCCTCGCGGAACAGCCATTCGAGGAATGAACCCTCGTCGCCCGGCAGGTTATACTTGAGCGCTTCGAAGACCGGAGCGGCGGAGTGCTGCGGCGCCAAGTTGACCAGTTTCCGGCGGCCATCCTCGCGCGGAAAAACGATGTGGCGAAATTGATTCGCTTGCAGCAGGCCGCGCATGGAGCTTACGAGTGCGTTTGTTCAATAACTTTCGCTGCCAGACCGAAGTCTATGGAATGGCCGCTGACACCGGCCTCAGTGGGCGTCAATTCTAGCCGGCGACCGCCGGAACACAACGATTTGCCGCACATTCGTCGTGCAAATTTGCGACCCAGCCGGATTCAACTCCCGCGCTGCGGCCGTGGCCAGTTTTCAATGAGGCAACGGAGACGCCACGCGGCAGGTCGCCGAGCAGTTTGGCAGCCTCCAGGCGGTCGCCGGACGATCGTTCTGGCGATCAAACTTCACCGTTTCGCTCCGACCGGTAGCTCATAGCAGGCAATCTCTGCAGCATTGCGGATATACAGGCGGCCGTGGGCGATGGCGGGGTGGTTCCACGTCTTGCCCTCCACTGCCTGGAATCGACCGAGCTCCTTGTGCTCCTCGGGATTCGCCGCGACGAGCACGACTTGGCCCTCATCGGTGATGACCACGAGCAATGGCTGATCTTCCAGAAGCAGCACCTGCCCGCTGCCATAGCGCCCTTCCTTCCAGCGGCGCTTGCCGGTTTCCAGGTCCAAGCAAGTAAAAACCCGGCCGTCGAAGCCGTACATTGCGCGATCGTGGATCACGAAATCGTTGAAGGAAGGCTTCAACTGCCGCGAGACCCAGCGCTTCGTGGAGGTCCACGACGTGCCGTCGCCTGCAAGGCTCACCAGCGTAGTGCCGGCATCCGGGCCGGCGTCGAAGAGGATGGCGTTTGCGCCGATAATGCGCGGTTGAACCACGCGCGGTATGCCGAAGTTGGCGCTTTCGGCCGCGTGCTGCCACAGGGCGGCGCCCGACGAGAGTTCGAATGCGAAGATGCCGCCGTCGCTCACAAACAGCACCTGCTCGCTGTCGCCGAGCAACGCACGATGCGCTGAGCTGTAGCCGCTCCTGCCGGCCGCGGCCGACCAGACAAGCTCACCGGAATCCCTATGGTACGCCAGTAGATTCCTTTGACTATCGCTGATCTCGCTCCCTGCAAAGACGACGACCAGGTCGCCAACCACAAGCGGCGAGCTCGCAAAACCCCACACGGGAGCCTGCGTCCCGGCATCAACCGCGATGTCGCGAGACCACTTCCGGTCGCCACTGACGGGATCGAGACAATTAAGTTTTCCTTTCGCTCCCAAGGCAAATATTCGGTTTTCGGCGAATGTCGGAGTGGCGCGCGGCCCGGCTTCGCCCTGACCGTCTTCGTGGCGTGCAGTATCGTGATGCGACCATAGCGTCCGACCGGAAGCGGCATCGAGAC
This sequence comes from Planctomycetaceae bacterium, assembly GCA_035294845.1. Classification (GTDB taxonomy): domain Bacteria; phylum Planctomycetota; class Planctomycetia; order Planctomycetales; family Planctomycetaceae; genus JACQFH01. Next base: position 7,701 of record DATGKC010000011.1, read on the forward strand.
AAACCACGGCTTCCAGCGGGCCGTGCTGCTCTTGCGTATAAAGGCGATCGCCCACCACAGCGATGGACGACCAGGCTGGGCCGATCCGCCGACGCCAGAGCAATTTCGGGGGAACCGCCTCCCAATCGGTCAAGAGGCGAACGCCGCGCACGATTCCATCGCGCTGGTCGCCGCGAAATCCCGGCCAATCGCCTGGCTGAAGCGTCAAACCATATTGAGAACCCGCGGATAGACGCTGTTCACCAGTCACGTCGTCCTCCTCGAGGTATTGCTTTTCGGGCGTCGGCGTCCAACGCGGCCGGAGCGTGGGTTGAAAGTCTCCACCCACTCCCTCAGTGCGCACCAGTAGAAACGGGGCCCAGGTCAAGCCCAATACACCGGCCAGTGCCCACGCCCGCCGCTTAGGTCGCCATTTCCAGGCAATGGCGAGACCAAGTGTCCAAGTTGTCAACACGAGCGGCAACCCGGGCATGAACAAAACTCCCAGGGCCGTTCTATCGGCGAGAAATGCCGCCCCGCCCCCGACGAATACGGCAAGAGCGAACAGGCCCAATCGCTCGGCCCAACCGACGCGGCTTGCCGCCAGCCACCAAACGGCAAACAGAAGCAGCGCGAGAGCTGCCGCACCGTAAAGGGCGACGAATCCCGTGAATCCCAGGGAGACTCCCAGGTCGGTCCAGCGCAATACTGCGTACAGGGGCCAGAAGAGGCCGAGCAGCAAGGCCG
>DATGKC010000012.1:0-4596 GCA_035294845.1 Planctomycetaceae bacterium
AAGCGGCTGAAAGTGGACGGGGAATGAACAGCGGCGGGCGCTGCATCACGCGCGGCCACCGGCTCTGACCGCGCCGGAGCCGGGGCGCCAGCCGGTTTTGCCCCCTCCGACCCCGGAGGGCGCATTGGCTGGTTTTGGATCGCTCTACCCTGCGCGACGTTTTCTCTGATGTGGAGCGACGATGCGCCTCGCGAATCACCAGGCGGAGAGGCATGCCGCATTCACGGCACGGCCATTCTTCCGAGCAGCTCTGCACTGCTCGCACTTGCCGCAATGTAAGTCGCTTTTACGATTCCGTGGAATCGCACGCGGGTTGGATTCCCGCTGCCTCGATTGGCCAAAGGCCGGTGGCTCGCCTGAACCTGGCTCTTTTTTGATTTTGATGCGCGCCTCGCGAATCATCAGGCTGAGAGAATCCCGCAATCATGCCGCTCGCCGCGCGAAAAAATAATTTCTGGCGGATTATTCACTCCGAGTATATTCACGGGGGTCAGTCGCATTTTTGCTGCCGGGACAGCTTGCGAAGCACTTCGCAGCCGCGCTGGAGCGTCTTGTCTTCGGCCGCAAAGGAGACGCGGAAGTGCGTGTCGCGGGGGCTGAAGACGTTTCCGGGAATGATCAACAGGTTGTGGCGAATGGCTTCGGCGACGAATTCGGCTCCTGTTCCCCAAGGCGCCTTGAGGTAGAGATAAAACGCCCCTTCGGCCCCGTGAATCGTGAAATCGTCCTTTAGCTGCGAGACCATGAAGTCGCGTTTCTTCTTGTACTCGGCGACCCGATCGGCCACGTCGTAATCCCACGCCACAAGCCCCGCGTATTGCACCGGATGCGGAGAACAAACGAACGTGAATTGTTGGAGTTTCAGCATCTGGTCGATGACGTGCTGCGGCCCGTGCGCCCAGCCGATCCGCCAGCCGGTCATGGAATGCGACTTGCTGAACCCGTCGATCACGATCGTTTGATCGTTCCAGCGGGCGGGGCTGGCGAACGGGCGGTCGTAGCAAAATGCTCGGTAGATTTCGTCGCTGATGAGGGCCACGTTCTTTTCGGCTGCGAGCCGAGCCAGTCCTTCGATTTCGTGCGGAGCAGCCACGGCGCCCGTGGGATTGGCCGGGCTGTTGAAGAGAATCACCTTCGTGCGCGGCGTGATGGCCGATCGCACGCGGTCGAGGTCGATCCGAAAATCGGGATAGGTCTCGATCTCGACGACCTTTCCGCCGGCGAGCGTCGTCAAGTGCTTGTACATGACGAACCACGGATCGAAGACGATGACTTCATCCCCGGGGTTGACGAGCACCGAAAGTGCCAGCATCAGGCCGCCGCTCGTGCCGCTGGTGATGAATGCCTTCCGGTCGGCGTGTTTGTATTCCAGATCGACGGCGCGCTGGATTTTTTCGATGAGGGGTGCGATGCCCTGCGTCTGGCTGTAGACGTTTTTCCCGTCGGCGACGGCTTTGTACAAGGCTTGCTTGATGGGCTCGGGGGTGTCGAAGTGCGGCTGGCCGATGCTGAGGTTGATCGGGTCGGTCATGCGGGCCGCCAGGTCGAAGACCTTGCGAATCCCCGAAGCGTCAATTCGCCGCATTCGCTCGGCGATCCAGTGTTCGCTCATGTTGCTCTCGGTTCTGTGTGCGCTCGCTGTCGGGGAATCATTCTTCGGAAGAGTGAGACTATAAGCCGATCATTCCGATTGATAAATCACTTCCGAGAGCTTCCCCAATGTCTTGCCGACGCGCCCCGTATCGCCGGCCTTTTCGAGATGAACGTTGTTGACAAACAGCGCAAAGGCAAGCCCGCGGCCGGTGCAGTCGGTCATGTACCCTGCCAGGGCTTTGCTGGTGAGCAGGATGCGGTTATTCATCACGTTCTCGAGAAAATAGGTGCCCGTCTTGGCAAGCACTTTGCCACGCGCCGGGCTTTCGGGCGCGACGACGTCCGAGAGGGTGCCATCCATTCCGAGAATAGGCAATCCCGATTTATAATCCGACGCATCGGGACGGGTATGCATGTATCGCAGAAGCTGCACGGTCGCTCGCGGAGTCACGAGATCGGCCTGCGCTCCGCCGGCGCCCCCGCCAAACGAGATCGTATTGACGTCGACCCCGACCTTTGCCAGAAATTCGTGCTGCAGGCGCAATCCCTCTTCGAGAGTTCGCTTGCCCTTTCGCGCGGCGAGCAACAGAGGCAATGTGCTGGCGTGCAGATTGTGGCTGACCTTGAGGATCAAACAGGCCGATTCCGAAAACGGGGGCGATACGTATCGCGCCACGCGGGGAAGCCTGGCGACAACCTCGCGCGGCGGGAGATCGGCTTGCGGATGGCCTGCCAGCGGCGAGGCGTCGACCGCGATTCCGGCTCGCCCCAATTCTTCGATCAAAAGTCCACGCGCAAAAGCGGCCGCATCGGCGACTTCATACACTCGCACGAGCGGCTTATGACCCGCGGGAATCTTGCCGGTCAAAATGATGCTGCGTCCTTCGCCTGCACGAATCGTGGTGACCACCGGCTCGCCGGCGGCAACCGTATCGACTCGCGCATCGACTTGCACGACGGCCGATTCGGGGCGCCAAGTGACCTTGGCCGGCTTTCCCGGCTCGGAGGGCGTAATCATGAGGTCGATGAGATTGTCGTTGATCATGATCGGAGTCAGCCGGCGCGGACCGCTGCCAGTCCCGAATTCCTTTTCGAACAGTCGGTCGTCAACGAGCACCTCGCCGCGGACGCGCTTGATCCCCGCCTTGGCGACCTGGCTGGCCAGAGCGCCGAGGCCGTCGAGCGGGTTGCATTCGGTCAATTCGCCTTTGTCGCTGCCATTGGCATAGGTATGGTCGGAATTGGTGAACGCAATGTGCCCTTCCGCGGTCGTGCGCCCGCCCAGCGACGGGTCGCCGCTGGCAATCAGGATCAGGTCGCCCTTGAGCTCGCCGGAAGGATCGACCTCGCCCCGTCGCACGATCGGCGTCACGAACCGGTATTCGGCACCGAGCCCGTCCAATGCGGCGGCCGTCGAAAACAACTTGGTGACCGAGGCCGGCGCGAAGAGCCGATCGGCATTCAGCTCGAACACCGTCTGGCCGCCTGCCAGATCGACGACAAGAATTCCCCAATGGGCCTGTTTGAATTCCGAGGCATTGATGATCTCGCCGATCTGGCTGCCGAGCCGGTCGCCCGCGACGAGCGCCGCGTCGGCGCCGAGGCAGGCAATGAGCAGGCACACGCCGGGCAAAATGCGGCGCCAATGAGATCGGGAGGCGTGCGCGGCGGACAGGCGCGGCGGCGATTCAATCAACGTCTGGCAGGGCATGATTTCCTGTTCTGCGTTCGCGGGACAGTGAAACTCAGCGACATCAACGGTGGATACCATGATATACTTCCCGCGTTGTATTGCGACACAAAGAAAATTCCCGGCGCAGAATCAAAATGCAACGAACGATCAAAATCACGAGACGCATTGGTATCGTCATGGCCGCGGCATCGCCCGCTTTCTTTGGCGGCGCCTTGGCCGCCTGTGCCTGCCTGGCACTCTGCCACCCGCTTAGGGCCGAAACCCTCGAGCAGCGCCTGCGGACGGTGATCGAGGCGCATGCGGGCGTGGTCGCCGTTTCGGTGAAGCACCTCGACAATGGCGAGCAGTTCGCGCATCGCGCCGACGAGCCGATGCCGACGGCCAGCCTGGTGAAGTTCCCCGTGATGATCGAGGCCTACCGGCAGGCCGGCGCGGGAGAGATCGATCTGGCGAAGCAGGTCACGCTGCGCAATGACGACAAAGTGCCCGGATCGGGAATTCTCACGTCTCATTTTTCGGCCGGCGCGGCATTCGCGCTGCGCGACGCGATCGGGCTCATGATTGCCTTCTCGGACAATACGGCGACGAACCTCGTTCTCGATGAGATCGGACTGGATGCGACGGCAAAATACATGGAACAGCTCGGCTGCCCGAACACGAAGATCCATGCCAAGGTGTTCAAGCGTGAAACGTCGATTTTTCCGGAACGGAGCCAGCAATTCGGCCTGGGAAGCACCACCGCCGCTGAAATGCTGAAGCTACTGGAGCTGCTCCACCAGCGCAAGCTCGTAAGCCCGGAAGCCAGCGACAAAATGAAAGAGCACTTGCTGAAATGCGACGACCGCAAGAAGTTCCCGCGGCTGCTCCCCGAGGGAACAAAGCTGGCGCACAAAACCGGCTCGGTCGACAACGTGCGCACCGACGCGGGGATCATCTATTCGCCCGCCGGCCCCTTTGCGCTGTGCGTGCTCACCAATGAAAACAAAGACACGCGCTGGGCCGAAGACAACGCCGGCGACGTGCTGTGCGCGAAAATCGCCCATGCCGTCTATGAGCATTTCAATCCGCCGCCGCCCAAAGCTGATCAAAAGGAACCACAGGCCGTCCGCGATCGTGCGACCGGAAAAATCGCATTGAGTGAATATCGGACGGGCGGTTCTCAAGACATCGACGACGAAGACGCGGCGGCCGATTCGCTTCCGGAGCTTCAACCGCACGACCGTCTGGCCGGCCCCCCATTCGTCGCTTGTCGGGCCTGGGCGATCGCCGACGCGCAAACAGGAAAGCTGCTCTGGGAATCGCAATCGGCG
>DATGKC010000013.1:0-5707 GCA_035294845.1 Planctomycetaceae bacterium
TTGGTGATGAGGAGTCCGAATACTTGCATGTGCTGACTGCCTGGCGAAGGGCGCCCGTTGATTCTGGTTCTCAAACGACGATCCCAGCCGGGCCGCGGCGTCTCGTTGAATCACGTTACGACGGCTTACGTCGCGCGTAAACGTCAATCGAAGCAAATGACGGTGAATGGTCGATCACCCGGCGTTCCTCTTTCGCCTGCGGGTTTTGCGGTGAGTTTTCGGCGCGCGCAAATCTTGCGGAACGGTGATCGAGAATTTGGCGCATCCTCGCATTTCGAGACAGATTGTCGTTGAGAATCCACAGCGGCGCGTCAAGAATCAATTGATTCGCGTGCAGTGCCGGCATTCACCAATCGCAATTCGCAGCACCCATGCCTCGGTTCTCCGAAACGTTGATGGACCATTTTCAAGCGCCGCGCAATGCCGGCCGGATGGAGACTCCGGACGTGGTGGGCTTGGCCGGCGTGCCGGGGCAGGGCCGGTATTTGGTGCTGTATGTGCGGATTGCCGATCGGCGCATCGCCAAGGCCCAGTTCGATTGCCACGGCTGCGGCGTAACGATCGCCTGCGGTTCGGCGCTGACGGAATTGATCACCGGCCGTAGCGTCGGCGAGTGCACCAAGATCACGGCAGGCAATCTGGCCGACGCTTTGGATGGGGGGCCTGCCGACCGCGGCGACTGCCCCGAATTCGCGATGCACGCGCTGCGTCACGTGCTCAGCCAAATTGCATCTCCGTTGCAAACAGGCTGAACACAACTGTCCCCAAGGCATCCCAAATCTCCATGTCGATCCGCGACGCATTTGCCGATTCCGGCTGTTCCATCGCCGAGCAGACGTATGGCATAGCCCAGCAGAAGGCGATCGCAGGCGCGTCGCTGGAGGCGGAGCAGTTGTATCGGCAGATCGGCCAAGGCGACTCGCCTGCGGCGCTTCGCTCGCTCGCCGAAAACGATCTCGGCGCGCTGGCCGCCGCGGCGGGCAACATGCAGGCCGCGCAGCAGCACTTCACACGGGCTCTGCAATTCGATCCTGCGTGCGAAGCTGCCCAACGAAACCTCGGGCTCATTGCTCGTTCGCTGGAGGCGGCAGCCGGTCGCAACGAGGCCGCAGCAGCAGCCGGCACGTTCGCAGCTACCGGAGAGTTACGAACTCCCTCGCACGCCACGCGCGTCGCCATTCTCAGCCTGTTGTTCAATTGGCCATCGACGGGTGGCGGCACGGTGCACACGGCCGAGTCGGCCGAATTCCTGCAGCGTGCGGGCTTCGACGTGCGGCACATCTACGCGCAATACGCAAACTGGGAAGTCGGCAAGGTGACGCATCCGCTCGATGTTCCCGCCGAAGCGCTCCAGTTCGAGCCGGCAACGTGGAACGCCGCTGAAATCCAGCGGCAGTTCCGCGAGGCGGTCGACCAGTTCTCGCCCGATTACGTGATCATCACCGACAGTTGGAACTTCAAGCCGCTGCTCGCAGAAGCCGTCGAAGGCTACCGGTACTTTATTCGACTGGCGGCACTTGAATGCCTTTGTCCGCTCAATAACGTCCGGCTGCTGGTTGACTCGCAGGGGCAGGTGTCTGCCTGCCCTCGGCATCAGCTAGCCACGCCGAGCATTTGCCGAACTTGCGTCGAGCAACATGTCCACCATTCGGGGGTCCTGCACCAGGCAGAGCGGGCCTTATCCGGGCACGGCACTCCCGAGTACGACGAACGCCTGAAGCGCGCGTTTGCCCAGGCAGAGGGCATTTTGGCCGTCAACCCGCTGATTGCGGCGATGGTGAGCCCGTATGCCAAAGCCGTGCACGTCGTCCCCAGCGGATTCGATCCGCAGCGGTTTCCCAGCTCTTGGTCGGCAGAAGCGACGCACGCCCCGAAGACGCGGATGACGATTTTTTTCGCCGGCATGGTGGAAGAATACATGAAAGGATTTCATGTCCTGCAAGCCGCCTGCGCCAAGCTCTGGCAAAAGCGCCAGGATTTCGAATTGCTCGTGACCGCTGACGCGCCAGGACCGGCCGATCCGATGACCCGTTATATCGGTTGGCTATCGCAGGACGACCTTCCGCGGCACATGCGCCAAGCCGACTTCCTGGCATTTCCGACCATCGCTGAGGAAGCACTCGGCCGCAGCGCGGTGGAAGCGATGGGAGTGGGAAGGCCCGTGATTGCCAGCCGCATCGGCGGGCTTCAGTTCACCGTGACCGACGGCTTGACCGGGCTCTTGTTTGAGCCGGGGAACGCCGACGATTTGGCATGCAAGATCGAAACGCTTCTCGACGATCCGGCATTGTGCGAGCGAATGGGAAAGGCGGCGCGGAAACGGTTCGAAGAAGAATTCACCTGGCAGGCGATCATCGACAAGCACTATCGCCCGCTCTTGAAGCCGGTTGAGCCGTCAGCGCCAACGCGGCCTGCGCAGGCGAGTGCCGCGGCCGCATCATCCAATGGCCGCCGGTATGACCGATTGATCGAGGAGACGGGTGAATTCTTCGGACTGGCTCGTGGCGAGATTGAACGCATGTTCCACACCTATCGGTCGATTCGAGACGCCCAGAAAAAGTCAATAAATCCTTCAAACCAGTCGGCCGTCTTAAGTTTGGAGGAGGGCTTTGTGGTCTGCCTCCTACTCTCGCTGACTCGTCCGGCCACGCTCGTGGTTGTGGACTCAGATACTGAAATAGCGCGGCGGTTCGTCGAATTGAAATCATTCATTGGGTTGGAATCACCGGTTGTCGTTTTTGATGCATCGACCGGAGCATCTTCTGATTTCTCGGAAGACTCTTTCAAACCCCCGGTTGACATCGCCGAACCGGAGGATGCAAAGCGGCTTTCACCGCCGACTGGCCGTTTTCGGGCCGACGTGTTGGACCGGTATCGAACGGGATTCATCTGGCTGGGGGTCGCATCGGAACTGCTGTCGCGTGAAATCGCCAAGGAGACCGCCGGGCATTTCGGCCGCTGGGTACTCGCATCTCCGGGCACGAGCCGGTTCGCAAGCGAAGCCGATGGCACCGCGAGGCGTCATATGTTGGCCGCCGTTTCGAATATCGACGGGCATGGCGTCGGCCAAAAGACGGACACGTATCGGCTGGCCACGTTTGAATCCGCGGGCAAGTTGACACTTTTGGCTCCCGGTTACATCGGTGTAGCCGCGCCACCGTCTCGCCCTGAGCAGACCGCGCGGAGGACCGCTGAACCAACACCAACCATTGCCGTGCCGCAGTAGGAGTGCTTGAAATGGGCATCGAACGAGTCGCCCTCATCTTCGATAACCTTTTTCGGCCGGAAACGACCGGCGTCTATTGCCTGCGGGCCTTGCGGGAATTGGTGCACGTCGAGCACTTTCTTCCGCAGAATTTGGATCGGATCCCGCGCTCTGGCTTCGATCTCTACCTCAATATCGACGACGGTCTTCACTACCGCCTGCCCGCGGAACTACGGCCGTCGGCCTGGTGGGCCATCGATACGCACATGGACCCGCTCTGGGCAGCGGAGAAGGGACGTGACTTCGACTGGCTGTTCGCCGCACAGCGCGACGGTACCGAACGGCTGCGACAGGGTGGTATCAACGCACACTGGCTGCCTCTTGCCTGTGACCCGGCAATCCACAAGCCACACGCGCTTTCGAAGTATTGGGATGTCTGCTTTGTCGGTCGCGTATCGCCCGGCGCACGGGAAGACCTGCTGGTGTTGATACGACGAAACTTCCCCAATTCGTTCGCCGGGCAGCGGTACTTCGAAGAGTACGCCAAGACGGTTTCCCAGTCGCGCGTCGGTTTCAACCGCAGCATCAAAAACGACGTCAACATGCGGGTGTTCGAGACGCTGGGATGCGGCACGCTTCTTATGACCAACGACTTGCGGGAAAACGGTCAGGAAGAATTGTTGATGTCCGACCGGCACTTCGTGACCTACCGGGGACCGGAAGAATTGGTCGACAAGCTACATTTTTATCTGCGGCACGATGACGCACGGGAACGGATTGCGCAGGCGGGCCACGCTGAAGCAGTCGCCCGACACACATATCGCTGCCGGATGCAATCGCTGCTGGAATCCATCCAAGAACGCCGGACTATTCAGGCGGTCCGCGGGCCGCCGCCGCACGACGCCAGCGAAACTGCTGCCGGCAGGAAGGCCCAGCCCGCTGGTCATCGTTCTGGCTCCCCCCAATCGGAAAATGATCCGGCGGCTGAAGCGCGTCCAAGCGACTCTCGGCCGGCCGGCTGGCTTGATTCGATCGACTTCATCGTCAAAACGTTTTTGAGGCCCCAGGCGCTTTTGCGATTGTTGAGATCGGTTTCTCAACACTACCCGGATGCGAGGTTGACGATCGCCGACGACGGCAACTTGCGCCAGTCGGAGGACGCCGATAGCCGGGCGTGCTGCGCGCTGATCGATGAAAACGAGAGGTTCGTCCTGCACACGTTGCCATTTGCGACCGGAGTCACTCCCGGCCGAAACCTGCTCGTCGATAAGACGGACCGGCCCTTCCTGCTCTTGCTCGACGACGACTTCTGTTTCAATGCCGAGACGAGAATTGAGCGGCTTTGGGAGCGACTGAATGCCGATCCGGAAGTCGGCGTCGTAGCCGGCGCTTGCATCGATGTGGTCGAGAACGAGCGGCGTCCGCGAAACTCGGGCGGCACGCTTGATATTCAAGGCGACACACTGATCGTCGATACGGCAAGCTGGCGCGATCGGGACGCGGGACTTCGCGATTATGTTCCCCAATTCGCTCTTGTCCGGCGCGAGATATTTCGCGACGTTCGCTGGGAGGGAGGGCTCGGCGCCGAGCATTACGACTTCTGCCTACAGTTGCACGACAGCAAATGGAAAGTGGCCCAGGACGTTTCCGTGCAAATCGACCATTTTCATTTCACGCCCGCGCTTCCCGGCTATGTCGAACGGCGGTTCGACTTTGCCGAGGCGCAGCAGTGGCTCTTGCGTAAATGGAACCTGCGACGACTCGTTCAAGACGGCCAAGTCATCGTCGAGCAGGTGCCGCCCTTGGAGCCGGAATTGATCATCCCCGGTTCGCGAAACCCGCACATCAAAACTCCCGTTGCGGCCGGCTCAGTGGAAGCCATGCTGCCGGTCAAGGACTTGTCGTATTTCGAGTTTCCTCGCCCGGAGGTAGTCGCGCTGGTTCCCGAATCGGCGCGCCGCGTCTTAGACATCGGATGCGGCGCCGGCCGGCTGGGGGCGCTCATCAAGGAGCGTCAGCCGGCGGAAGTGACCGGCATCGAGTTTCAACCGCAAGCTGCCGCCCTGGCGCGCCAGCGGCTTGACCGAGTTCTGGAGCAGAACGTCGAGGATTCGATGCTCGACTTTCCGACTGGCCGATTCGATTGCGTCGTTTGCGCCGACATACTCGAACATTTGCGCGAACCGGCCCAGCTTCTCCAAAAGATCCGCCGCTGGCTTAGCGCCGACGGTTGCTTGGTCGCCAGCCTGCCGAATACGCGGCACCACAGCGTCGTCTCGGCGCTGTTGGAAGGCAACTGGACCTACGAAGCGGCCGGCCTGCTCGACGGCGATCATGTGCGTTTCTTTACGCGCCGGGAAATCGAAAAGCTCTTGTACCGCCAAGGCTTCGAGATGCAGACCTTTCAGGCCAAGCCTGGTCCAGGGTACGACGAATGGGCCAGCGCCGGGCGTCTTGGCGAAGTGCGCGTCGGCCCGCTCAATGTGGGCGGTTTGACGCCGG
>DATGKC010000014.1:0-6436 GCA_035294845.1 Planctomycetaceae bacterium
ATATTCTTGAGCGAGGCGTCGCTGAGCACCGCCCAGCGGGGGGCAAAACGCTCGGTCTGACGCCCCAAAAGCTGCCAACTCGACCGCGCCGCGACCCCGCATAGCGAAAGCCGGTCCGGCAGCCCGCCGATGACCTCAAGACAATTGGTGCCGATAGAGCCGGTCGATCCTAAGACGGCGATTCTTTGCATGTCGAGGACGGCTCGGTCGGCCGCGGACCGGGGAAAACAGAAGCGATAGTGAATTCTAGGTTTCCGTCAAATTCGCTGCAAGCCGCATTCTTGCCGGCCGACGCGCGTTTGACTCCTGGGCGACCTGAAGGCGGTTTTAGGGAGTTGACCCAGCACCCTGTGGAACATAGAGTTCTGACATGCCTACGCAAGACGACAGCAACTCGCCGGGAAGCGAGCAAAAACCTACCGGAAACAAGCCAAACAAGGGACGCAGCGATAAAGGACCCGCCAGCCATTTGATCTGGTATCTGCTCATCATCGCCGCCCTGGCGCTGTTGACGCAGCTTTGGTTTTCGCAGCGAAACGCCACGTCGGAACTCGCGGCCGGCGACTTCAAAAAGGGCTTGGACGACGGGACTTACAATTCCGGAAACGTCTTCAAGCTGACCATCGGCGAGAAGTTCATCACGTTTCAGTCGCAGCCGGATTCGGGAGATAAGCCGGCATCGGATGGAAAGCCGGCCGCTGATGCGAAGCCCGAGCCGCTGAAGAAATACCAGATTCCGATCGTCGGCAGCAGCCCGGTTGCCCGCGACCAGATTGCCGAGCTCGCTGAGTCGAAAGGCATTGCGGTCGCCTACGATCGGCCTCCCTCCGATTTGCCCTCATTGATTTATGTCATTGTTTTTCCATTGCTCATCGTGGTGCTGGTGTTCCTGTTCTTGCGGCGCACGGGGGGCGCCGGCTCGGCATTGTCGTTCGGCCGCAGCCGGGGGCGCATGCACGCGCAAGAAGACCTCGATATCACGTTCGACCAGGTGGCCGGAATCGACGAGGCCGTCGAAGAGTTGCGCGAGATCGTCGAATTCTTGAAGTCGCCTGGCAAGTACCAGGCTTTGGGGGGCCGCATTCCGCGCGGCGTGCTCTTGGTCGGCCCTCCGGGGACCGGCAAAACTCTGCTGGCGAAGGCGATTGCGGGCGAAGCCGGCGTCCCCTTCTTCAGCCTTTCCGGTTCGGACTTCGTCGAAATGTTCGTCGGCGTCGGAGCGGCGCGTGTCCGCGACATGTTCAGTCAGGCCGCCTCGCGCTCGCCCAGCATTATTTTCATCGACGAGTTGGACGCGCTCGGAAAGGTGCGCGGTAGCGGATATCCGGGGGGGCACGACGAGCGCGAGCAAACGCTCAATGCGCTTCTGGTCGAAATGGACGGATTTTCATCCGATCAAAGCGTGATCGTGCTGGCGGCGACAAACCGGCCCGAGACGCTGGACCCCGCGCTCATGCGGCCGGGGCGATTCGACCGGAATGTGCTGGTCGACCGTCCCGACGTCAAGGGGCGCGAGGCGATTTTGAAAGTCCACGTCGGCAAGATCAAAGTCGACGACAACGTCGATTTGAAGCATCTGGCCAAGCTGACTCCAGGGTTCGTCGGGGCGGACCTGGCGAACCTGGTTAACGAGGCGGCCTTGCTGGCGGCCCGCAAGGGCAAGACGCGGGTCACGATGGCCGAATTCGAAGAAGGCATCGAGCGTGTCGTGGCCGGCCTCGAAAAACAGTCGCGCATCATTCCGCCCGACGAAAAGCAGCGCGTGGCCTATCACGAATGCGGGCACGCGCTCGTCGCGTGCAGTCTGCCCAACACAGACCCTGTCCACAAGATTTCGATCATTCCGCGCGGGCTGGCGGCACTGGGATATATGCGGCAATGCCCGGCCGACGATCGGCACCTGGTCACCCAGACCGAGCTCGAAAACGACATTTGCGTGCTGTTGGGGGGCATCACGACCGAAGAAATCATCTATCAAGAGATTTCCACCGGGGCGCAGAACGATCTCGAACGCGCGACCGACATCGCCCGGCGAATGGTCATGGAATTCGGCATGAGCCCGAAATTGGGCCGCGTCAATTACCGCGACAGCGGCCGCATGCCATTTGCGCCGACCATGTACGTCTCGAAGAATGAGTACGCTCACAGCGAGCAGACATTGCGTGAAATCGACCTGGAGGTCAAACGCATCGTCGATCACGCCGCCCAGGCCGTGCATGAGATTCTCACGCGCCGGCGGGAGGTGCTCGAGCACATGGCTCGCGAGCTCGTCGAGAAAGAGGTGATGGACGCCGAACAAATCCACCGCATCATCGACGAGCACACCACGGCCCCGCAAATCAAGGCGGGCACAAGCGTGAGTCCCGCGGCAACGCTGGCCGCGGCCGATGAAAAGCCCGCTCCCGCCAAAAGCGCGGAAGCCGGGGCCGTGTGAGCGGGCTCTTGAGGACGGGCGCGTCGCGGGACGCCGCGACCCGAAACGGGAATTGCAAATCGGTCATTGAAAATTGCAAATGGCAAATTGACGGAATCGGGAGGCCCGCCCGTCCCGCAGGGCGGGCGGGTTCCGCAGGAACAAGAGGCCACACCGTTCGCGCTCCTTGCACCATGAACTTTCGTCAATCAATTGGTTCCGTGGCCGCTGGGATCGTCGAAATTCGTGGAATCTTGCGCTTGGTCGTGGGGCGCCGGAAGCGCCTCGCGGCCTCGTTTCGTCTCGGGACCGGGGCCGGTAATCACGAAACCCAAATCCTCGATCATCCGGTAATCGTCATCGGGCGTCTGACCCTTGGTTGTGAGATAGTCGCTCACAAACAGCGAATTGGCCGCATAAAGAGCCTGTGGCTGAAGCCAGCGAAGCTGCAATTCGCGGCCACCGGCGATGCGAATTTCACTTTCGGGATTGGCCAGCCGGAACAGACACAGGGCCCGCAAACAATCCCGCGGAGTCAAGTCGCGACGGCCCGCCAGGGGCGTGCCGTCGATGGGGTGCAGGAAGTTGACCGGTATCGATTCGACGTTGAGCTCGCGCAACGTGAGAGCCAGCTCGACCACGTCGTCGTGCCGCTCGCCCATTCCCACGATGCCTCCCGAACAGAGCTCCATTCCCGCCTCGCGCACGGCCCGCAATGTCTCCAGGCGATCGTCGAACGTGTGCGTTGAGCAGATTTCCGGGTAAAACCGGCGGCTCGAATTTAGGTTATGGTTGACTCGATCGACGCCCGCCGCGGCCAGCCGCCGCGCCTGATCGGCCGTCAAGAGCCCCAGGCAACAGCAGATATTGAGGGGCAGCGTGCTTTTGATTTTCTCGACGACGTTGGCGACGTGTTCGAGCTCGCGCTCGGTGGGCCCGCGCCCCGCGGCGACGATGCAAAACGTTCGCGATTTATTCTCGGCCGCAATGCGGGCCGATTCCAAAAGCGTGGCTTCGTCATTGAAGCGGTATTTGGGAATGTCGGCCGTTGAAATCTTCGATTGCGAGCAGTAGCCGCAGTCTTCCGGACAAAGCCCGCTCTTGGCGTTTCGCAGCGAATATAACTGCACTTCGTTGCCCCAATAATGGTGCCGCACGCGGTACGTCGCCGCCAGCAGCGCGGGGATTTCGACATCAGGACAATTGAGGATCGCCAGGCCCTGGTCGGCCGACAGGGCATCTCCCTCGAGAATTCGCGAAGCAAGAGAATCCCAGCAGTCGCGCGATAGACCAAGGCTGCTGTCGTTCATCATGGGCGTCAAGTCGGTGGATCCAAGAGTTCGAGATCAGGTTCGTCGTCGCGCGTATCGATCAACAGTTTGAGTCGATCGGCCAGCAGTGGAGGAAGTTTACGGCACCAACTTTCGTCGATGAGATCGACGCCCATCATGTCCAGCAGGTGCACCTGATCCTTGCGGCGATATGAGGTGAGCTTCATCCGCACCAAAGCCTCGAGCGTCAAGACGCGAAATTCTTCGGTGCGCTCGCTCTCAGAAACTTCGGCCGCTGGAAATTCGTAGTTCGGCCGAACCCTTTCGCCGGCAAACAGAATGTACAGCGCATCGCGCGCTTTCGCCGCCGGACCGTCGAGAAAACTCTCAACTCCCGCCGCCCGACGATGAATGAAACCTGCCGACGCCAGCGCAGCCGCGGCTGCGTCGAAATCGACGCGGCGGATGATCAGATCGACGTTTTGCGTCAGCCGCACGGCGGCGCGATTTTTACGTCCCACCCAAGACGCGACGGCATTGTCGCCGGCGATGGTATACGGCACGCCGGCATTTTCCAGTGCGCCGGCCGCTCGGGCCAGTCGCGCGCGAACGTCTTCTGCAGCCTGCGCCATGCGTGCCCACGGTGAATCATGAATTGTAACAGTTGACAACGACGCCATGCCAAAATCGATCGAGGGTTTCTGCACGGGATTCACTCCGCCGCCTGCCGATCATTCGGCAGGATCGACGAAAGTCGCACGATGTTACTGGGTTCATTTGACAGCCGCAACAGCCGTTCGCCGCGCCGCTTTCTGCCGGTCGATCGGCTTACGCAAGATCACGATGAACTCGTGAATTTTGTTGATTCGAAACGTATACGGATAACCGAGCGGGCGCAGGTTATTGTACTCCTGGCCCCGATTCCAAACGACCAGGTCGTCGAAGATGAATCCTCGCGTTTCCAATTCCCGCGCGAGATCCGAGTGCAGCGGATAGAAGCGGGCCTGCTTCCGCAGGTCCATCACATTGACGCAGCAATAGGCGCCGGGCTTCAGCGCGGTGAAGACCTCAGCAAAAACGTCGCCGAGCTGGCGCACGAACGCTTCATAAGAATCAACCATTCCCAAATCGCCTGCCAGGTTGCCGTAATGACGTTTTGCCTTGGCATCGGCAGATCGTTTTTGATTGAGAATGTTCCAGTATGGGGGCGACGTGACGCAAAAGTCGACCGACTTCGGCTCTAGCTCTGCGCGAGCCGTCGCGCGTCGCCCTGTCGGATCTCGAACGATCCTGAGGTCCTCGTGCCGCCGGCCTGCCCCAGCCGCCGCTGCGCGAGGGCAACGTATTCGGGCGATAGTTCGAAGCCGAGCCCGTGATGGCCCGCATCGCGCGCGGCAAGAATCGTGCTTCCGGAACCCATGAATGGGTCAAGGATCACGCGTCCGTCGGGACGAAGCAGCGTCTGGATTAGCCGTTCCGCCAGCGCCGCCGGAAACAGCGCCGGATGTTTCAAATGCTGCTCTTCGGCTGACTTTCTGATGTCGCTCCAGACGCTCAGCGAGTATTGCAGCCATTTGGCGCCATCCAATCTGTTGCATCGCATTGCCGCGGGAATTGGACGGCGCTTCACGCGCCGCGTTTCGCCGGTCGAAGCTGAGGGGGCGTTTCCGCTGGTCGTCATTGTCGCCACAATACCGGCTTTCTCTCGTTGAGCCAATCATCAAGTTGACAGTTGAACTTATCCTTCCCCACTTACGCAATGTTGCTGACTTCGCAACCACGTTGGTCGAAAAGCAGCCAGTTTTCGCCACCCGATCCTCTTGCCTGAAGGAGCGTTTGGACCGACGCGCTCGAATCAGTTGATGCATATACTCGGGATGAATAATTCCGGGAGAATTTTTTTCCAATTGCGACAAGGTCTCATGTTCCACAGGTACTTTCCTCGCATCGACTTGTGGCCGCGAATGGCGCACCCTGCGTCAATTGGTTTCAGACCCTGAGCGGCAGACTGCGGCTAAATAAAATCGCCGTAAGTTACGTGCAGAAAATGACCTCCGCCGCTGCTACATTTATGCATGCTTCGCGAACCATTATTCATCCACGTATGTGCATTCGGTTGATGCATTTTCCGCGCATTTTTCGAACATTCTTAGTGATCCGGAAGTCCTGCATCAGACACTCACTTTTTGCGTGGCGACAATGCCATTTCGCATTCAGACTGCCTAAATGGAGCGACGGCACACAAAATGCATTGTCGGGCAATCCACCCAAGGAATTATAGGGGCAATCACGCGGGCCGGCATCAGGGAAAATTGCTTGGCCGCCAAAGTCGCACCGTGATAGACACTTCGGGAGCGTGGCGCATGTTAAGTCCAGCAGCCATCAGCACGGCAGTGCAACGAGTCGCCAGGGCACGCCATGAGTCGGACGACACCGCCGTATTGGCCAGGGCCGTCTTGCAACTTCTGTGTCAGGTCGAGCGTTTGGGAGTCGATGACCGGACATTGGCTTTTGAGCTGCGAAAAACGAAGGCATCCTTGAGACGCCTCAGGACCAAGACCACTCCGCGCCCGCGGCCGGTGATTCGGATCAGAGCCGAATAAAGCAAGAGAGTAGTCATCACGCTTTTGTAGGTTTGTCAAGCATTTTTTTTGTTCCAATTTCAGGACCATCGGTGCGCACGATGGGTGTGGTTTTTTTGCGAGTGCATCTTTCCCCCATCGCTTGTGATTCTTGCCGGTGTTCGTGTCGT
>DATGKC010000015.1:0-10856 GCA_035294845.1 Planctomycetaceae bacterium
GACCGGAGTTTCCTGATCTGCCAAAAGTCGCCGCATGTTCGCAATCGCTTGCGAGTCGCCGAATTTCACCGTCAGTGCAAATGCGAGCGTGCGGATTTCTTCGCGAGGGCTATCCGCCAGAGACTGCGAGACGCTCTTCCAGCTTTTCGGCATCGGAACCTGGCGCTTCCCGGCAAGCGCGGTCCGGATTCCGCGCAAGATCATAAGCTGCGCATGCAGTTCCCCAGCGCGGCTCAGCGAATTCACAGCCATTTCCAGCGCCTCAGGAGCGCCGCTCGAAGCCACTCGGCGAACCATAAATTCGGTCACCAGCGGAATATTCCCTTCGGATGCCAATGCCAATGCGCGCTCCGCGTCAAGATCGGCCAACGGCTCGCTCGCATACCAGTACAAGAGGGGCAAATTGTGATCGTCATTGTCGGCCGCCTGGCTCAACAGTCCCACGAGAATGTCCCAGCGATTCGCAGGCTCGATCCGTTGGAGGGCCGAGGCGATGTACAGCCGCACGATGGGAGAGTCGTCGCCGCGCGCGAGAGTCATCAGCACGTCGAGCAGTTTGGCCGATGGGTTCCGGCTCTCGCAGGCCAATTGAATCGCCCAGCCGCGAACGGCCGGGCTTTCGTCGTGCAGCGCCCGCAGTATCTCGTTTTCTGACAATCCTCGCGTCACATGCAACGACCACAAGCCCCGCAGGCGGCATCGATTCTCGGCGTGTCCGAATGCGATTTTTTCGAGCGCCGCCAGCGCTGGAGGAGCGAGCTTACGAACCGCGCTGCGCTCTTGCATGATTCGCCTCGACTGCCGGACGTGCCAGTCGTTCTTGTGCAGTTGCAGCTCGGCAAGCTCCAAATCGCTTTTCGGCCTGAGGTCCACGGCTTCGGGTTTTGATTTGCCGAAACTGATCTTGAAGATGCGGCCGTTCGAGCGGTCGTGCCCGTCGATCTCGCGATGATGGCATTGGTTGCGGTCGTACCAGTCGATCATGTAGACGTTTCCGTCCGGTCCATAGCGCAGATAGATAATCTGCGACCAAAGATCGTTTGTCCGGCAAAAATCGGGGGCCGCGTTGCCCGCGTATCCCGAGCCGTCCGGAGTCAACAGATCGAGATTGAGCCGCGCGCCGTGAATATTGTTCATGAACAACTGGTTGCGAAACGTTTCGGGCCAGCGGCCTCCCAGATAGATCATGGCTCCGGCGTGCGCATGCCCGCCGCCGGCCGCGTCCGACCGGGCGCGGTCGGGTTCGTTCCACTGATTGCCGACCCAGTGGCGATGCCGGGCGATTGTCTTGATGTCGGCATAGGTGTGGGCCTGAAAGTGTTCTCCCGCCTGGCGCTCGAACCGCCCTCCTTGAACGACATGAAACAGGTGCGGAATCACGCAACACGTGAGAAACGCATGGCCGTCGTCGTTGAAGTCGATTCCCCAGGGATTGCTTGTGCCCCAGGCGAAGACTTCGAACTCGTGGCGAGTCGGATGATAGCGCCAGATGCCCGCGTTGATCGGCGTGCGCTTGTTGTCGGGCGTCCCGGGCTTTCCGACTCTGGAATGTGTGAAGACTCCATGACACCCATAGAGCCAGCCATCAGGCCCCCAGATGAACGAGTTGAGCGTCTCGTGCGTGTCCTGATAGGCCCAGCCGTCAAGGAGCACTTGGGGAGGGCCATCGGGCTTATCGTCGCCGTTCTGATCGGGAATGAACAAGAGCTGGGGGGCCGCACCGACCCAGACGCCGCCGAAACCAACCTCCAGCCCGCTCACCAGGTTCAGCTTTTCGGCAAACACCGTGCGCTTGTCGAACTTCCCGTCGCCGTCGCTGTCCTCGAAGATCAGAATGCGGTCTTGCGCCTGATCGTCTGGGACTTTGACGGGGTAAGCGTAGGCCTCGGCAACCCAAACGCGGCCGCGATCGTCGATCGTCATGGCGATCGGCTGCTTGACATCGGGCTCGCCGGCGAAGGCGGTCACCGTGAAGCCTTCCGGAAGCGTCATGGCCTTGGCGGCCTCATCGGGCGCGAGTCCCGCGAATTCGAACAAATCGGAAGGATTGCGCGGGCCGGTTCTCGGAAAATCGGGTTTGGCGGCATACAACCGAAAGTCGTCGAAGTTAATATGCCCCCAACTTCCCGAGCTGGCATCGACCAGGCGGATCACGATCTCTTTGCCCATCTGGTCGACGAGGTCCACGACGACTCGCTGCATGTTTTCGCGCTCGGCGCCCGAAGCTTTATAGAAGGCCCTTTGCGTGCCTTTGCTCAAGAGCTCGACGCGCGTGGCATCGGTCGGTCCTCCGCCGATCAGAAAGGCCGCGTAGCGATGCGTCACCTTGAACGGCGCCGAAGTTAATGTCCCTTGCGGCGCGTCTCCTTGCCGCTCGTATGTGCCGATCCAGAATTCGCCGGCGTGCTCGCTGCGCATGTCGTTTCGGCGCGGATACACCGTGTCGCCCTTGATCGGCTGGCCTTCGAACGCCGCGCCGGCAGCGACCCAGTCGCGCAGGTCGCCAGTTTCAAAGTCGAGGTTCAGCGGCTTGCCATCGGCTCCGGCGGGAAGAATGCCCTGCGACCGGGCCGGTTGCGTTTCGCCCGGGGCCGCAAGAAGTCGTGTCGGGCACGCGAAGGCAAGAGCGGCTCCGCAGACGAAAATGGAACGCATTGAAAATGTCTTTCGTTGAGACGAACCGGAATGAACCAAAGAACGTCAAGCGCAGTCCCAAAGATACTGTTGTGGACCACGAAAAACACGAATTACACGAAAAAAATATAGGCTGAGATTGAGGATCGGAATTCATCGGAGACAAGTCGCCCCGGCAGCCCCTACCTTCCAGACATATGTAGGCGAATTGCCATAAGAATGATGAATGGCTGCACGCAAACTGGGCAATCGGGGATGGTTTGGCGGGCGTGGTTTGGATGGCCGATTTCACCGTGACATGGCGGTTCCTTCGTATCGTTCCCGTAGCGCCAGGTTGATTTCCAGAACATTGACCAGCTCGACTCCGACCAGGCCTCCCAGAGGAGAAACGGCGCTCTTGCGCAGCAGCGCTTCGATCTCATTCCGAGTTTCAGCACGATCATGGTTCGCCTGCTCGGCCCGCGCAGCGGCCACGCGGTCGAGCTGATAAAGCGCATTCTTCAGCGTGATATGCGGGTCGAGTCCTGAGCCCGACGCCATCACCATGTCGGAAGGCGCCGGTTCCATTTCGGCGTTCGGATGTTCCAGGAGCCACATGTCGAAAAAGATTCCTTGAATCTCTGATCCTGCGTTGACCGGCTCGATTTTCTTCTGCGTCAGCCCTTCGTCTGTCTCCGATTCGACAGCCTTTGGGAACGCGCCGGGATGCTCTCTCGAAAAGCCGGCGAAAAATACGCCGGCGAAATCCTCCGGGTTCGGATTGGCATTTTCCGCGTTGGCTTTCTTCCACAGGGCCATGTCATCGGGATGCTGGTCCATCCAGGCGGTCACGTACGCCTTATTCAGTTCGTCTGACTTCACCCAATTCGCCGCAACCGCAGGATGTGCGTCGGCCCATTGGGCAACGATTCCCGCGTTTCCCAGGTATTGGTCCTGTTGAAACCAGGTCTCGATGTCGGGACCGACGGGTTGTCCCTTTTTTGCGCCGGCGTACTTGACGATCG
The DNA here is from genome assembly GCA_035294845.1 of Planctomycetaceae bacterium. Lineage (GTDB taxonomy): Bacteria > Planctomycetota > Planctomycetia > Planctomycetales > Planctomycetaceae > JACQFH01. The sequence continues at coordinate 3,639 of DATGKC010000015.1, forward strand.
GACCGAGCTGCCGGGCTACGCGCTCGCGGAGCAAGTATTGATTAGCCCCCCAATTGGAGGCGCTGGAGCCTGCCGCGTTGTACGACGCGGCCGAGGGTCGGGGCTGGAAGTAACCGTCGCCCGAGAAGGGTTGCGCGATGAGCCGCGAGCCGATCAGCCTGCCGTCCCTGTCGAAGACGAGGCTGCCCTCCGCCTTGTCGTGAAACACCGTTTGCCCGATCCCCAGCAGAAGGCCGGGATAGACGAGGCAGCACAGGACGATGCTGAAAACCAGGAGCAGGAAATTGGCGCGAATGTGAGATTGCACGATTGTCACCTGATCACGTGGATGGCCACGAGCACGACATCGATCAGCTTGATTCCGATAAAGGGCACGATGACGCCGCCCAGCCCCCAAATGAGAAGGTTCCTGCGGAGCAATGCGTCGGCACCCACCGGACGGTACTCGACTCCCTTGAGCGCGATGGGGATCAGCAGGGGAATGATGACCGCGTTAAAAATCACCGCCGACAGAATCGCCGACGTCGGCGAGTGCAGATTCATGACGTCGAATGCCTTGAGCCAGGGCAACGTTCCGGCGAACAGCGCCGGCACGATGGCAAAATATTTGGCCAGGTCGTTGGCGATCGAGAATGTCGTCAGCGCGCCGCGCGTCATCAAAAGCTGCTTGCCGATCTCGACGACTTCGATCAGCTTGGTCGGATCGCTGTCGAGATCGACCATGTTGCCGGCTTCCTTGGCAGCCTGCGTGCCCGAGTTCATGGCCACGCCCACGTCGGCCTGGGCCAGCGCCGGAGCATCGTTCGTGCCGTCGCCCATCATGGCCACGAGCTTCCCTTCGGCCTGTTCTTTTCGGATGTAATCGAGCTTGGCTTCGGGCGTAGCCTGGGCGATGTAGGCGTCCACGCCGGCCAATTCGGCGATCGCCTTGGCGGTCAGAGGATTGTCCCCCGTGACCATCACCGTTCGCAGGCCCATCCGCCGCAGCCGCTCGAAGCGGTCCCGCATGCCGGGCTTGAGGACATCTTCCAAGACGACCAGGCCCGCCAGCCTGGTCCCATCGCAAACTAAAAGCGGAGTGGCCCCCCGCGAGGCGACCGCATCGACCTCTTGCTGAACGCGGTCGCCCAAATGACCGTTGTTCTGTTGGACATACCGGATGACGGCGTCCGGCGCTCCCTTGCGAATGCGGCGGCCGTCGGGCAAATCGACGCCGCTCATGCGGGTTTGCGCGGTGAATTCGATGAATCGTGCGGCCTCCGGCACGCTCGCCGCCGACGAGCTTGTTGCCGCGCGGCTTGCGCCTGCTTCGCCCGGCATATGCTGGTACAGCTCGACGATGCTTTTGCCCTCGGGGGTCTGGTCGGCGACAGAGGCCCAGGAGGCGAGCCGCCCAAGATCGGCCGCGGTGTGACCGTTGAGCGGGACGAATTGCGTCGCCTTTCGGTTTCCGACGGTGATGGTTCCGGTTTTATCGAGCAGCAGCGTATCGACGTCTCCGGCGACTTCAACCGCCTTGCCGCTCTTGGAAAGAATGTTGGCCCGCAGCGCCCGATCCATGCCGGCGATGCCGATTGCCGCCAAGAGCGCTCCGATCGTGGTGGGAATGAGGCACACGAGCAACCCGACCAGCGTGGGCACGTCGGTGCCCAGGCTCTTGAGCGGCTCGCCGATCCTCAAGTAGTCTTTCATGTACATTTCTGCGTTCAGGGCCATGGGCCACAGGGCGGCCGTGACGATCAGAAAGATCATTGTGAAGGCCGCCAGGACGAGCGACAGCGCGATCTCGTTGGGCGTGCGCTGGCGAATGGCGCCTTCGACGAGCGCGATCATGCGGTCGAGAAACGACGTCCCCGCGCCGGCCGTGATCTTGACGATAATTCGGTCTGACAGGACTCGCGTGCCCCCGGTGACGCCCGAGCGATCGCCCCCCGCCTCGCGGATGACCGGCGCCGATTCGCCGGTGATCGCCGATTCATCGACCGATGCGACCCCCTCCACAATCTCACCGTCTCCCGGGATGACCTGGCCTGCCTCGACGGCGACGCGATCGCCGGCCTGCAGGGCCGTCGAGACGGTCTCTTCGATGTCGCCGGTTTTGCGCAGGCGAAATGCCGGCGTTTCCCGGCGAGTTTTGCGGAGCGAGTCGGCCTGGGCCTTGCCTCGAGCTTCGGCGAGAGCCGTTGCGAAGTTCGCGAACAGCACTGTGGCGAACAACCACGCGTCCAGTTGCAAGAGATACGTCAACTGGCTGGTGCTTGCGGCGACCGTAAATTCGGCGATCGTAAAGATGATGCTCAGGACCGTTCCCACCTCGACGACGAACATCACCGGATTCTTCCACTGGATGTCCGGCCGCAGCATGACAAACGACTGCTTCAGCGCCGCTTGAACCAGGTGCGGCGCAAAAAGGCCATACCGCCGGCTGGCACGCCGGCTGAACTTGAGTTCCTCCGGCGATCCCGGTTTCACGGGAGGTTTTTTAACCGCTGTGGCTTGGGACATGAATCTCTCGCGTCTTTCCGAGTTATCAGAAACAGGTTGTCACCCCCCGAAGGGCAGCGGGCCGAGATGTTCGGCCACGGGACCGAGTACCGCCGCCGGCAGGAACAACAGCGCCCCGACAAGCAGAATGGTTCCCAGCAGCACGAATCCAAACGTAACGATGTCGGTGCGCAGCGTGCCTACCGTGTACGGCGTCGGCCGCTTGGCCGCGAGGCTGGCAGCAAAGGCGATCGGCGCGATGATCGGAATGAACCTGCCGAACAGCATCACGAGGCCGCAGGCGATGTCCCAATGGGCCCCATAGAGCGCAAGCGGCGGCGTATCGTTGAATCCGTACGTGTCGCCCAAGCCCTCGAACCCCGACCCGTTGTTGGCCGAAGCCGACGTGAACTCGTACACCACTTCCGAAAAGCCGTGCGCCGCCGGGCTGCTCATGGCCTTGTTGCCCCAATCGGTGGCCAAAAAGATTCCCGAGGGAATCAGGATCAAAAGCGGATGCGCCAGCATCGCTAGCGAGGCCAATTTCATCTCGCGTGCTTCCACCTTCTTACCCAGATATTCCGGCGTGCGGCCCACCATCAGTCCCGCCAGAAACACGCCGATAATGAGATAGACCAAGAGGTTGACTAGACCCACGCCCACGCCTCCCCAGATGCAATTGAGCCACATGCCGGTGAGCGGCGTGATCCCCGCCAGCGGGTTGAGGCTGTCGTGCATGCAGTTGACCGAGCCGTTCGACGTGTTCGTCGTGAGCGCTGCCCACGTCGCGCCGGCTGATGTTCCAAACCTCAGCTCCTTGCCTTCCAGATTGCCCAGGTCCTGTTCGACCGGTAATCCGGGGAGCCTGGTTGCCGCGGGCTTGTCGGCGCCGTTTTTGGCGGGATCGCGGTCTAAAAGCTCGGCCGGGCGGCCGGCATGAGCCGACACCCAGGCGGGCCTTGATGTGCCGTCGGCCTGTGGCAAATCCTGCGGGTACACAAGATCGGTCTTGGCGGTCAGAGCAGGATTCGGTTGATTCGTGTCGTAATGGATGACCCAGGCGATCGTCGCGGCCGACAACACCAGCATCACGCCGAAGATGACGGTCGCATGACGCATGTTGTTCAGCATTTTTCCAAACATGACCAGCGTCGAAATGGGTATCAGGACGATCCCCAGGCAGGTGAGAAAATTGGTCCAGCTATTCGGGTTCTCGAACGGGTGCGCGCTGTTGATGGCGAAAAAACCGCCGCCGTTCGTCCCGAATTGCTTTACCGCGATAATGGCGGCGACCGGACCGATGCAGATCTCCTGAGGCTTCGCGGCGCCAGACTCGTCGGCCCCCATGGCCCCTGATTCAATCGTCGCTGCTTTGGCGCTTCCCTCCAGCGTCATCGGAACGCCGCCCGCCATGAGCATGAGGCCCACAACCAAGCAAAGCGGCACGAAGAAGTAGGCGACGCCGCGCCACAAATCGACGTAGAAATTTCCCATGTGCTTGTCGCCGCGCAATCCGCGGATCACCGCCAGGAGAGCCGCCAAGCCGATCACCGGAGACAGGATTTGCTTCCAGCAAATGAAAAACAACTGGCTGAAATACGAGAGGTGCACCTCGCCCGAATAGTGCTGCTGATTGGTGTTCGTCATGAACGAGACAGCGGTGTGGAAGATCATGCTCGGCGAGAGCATTCCCTTGCCGTCGGGGTTCAGAGGCAAATACGGCTGCAGGCTCAAGATCGCGAAACCCCAAACAAACGTCACGACGTTGAACAACATGAAGGCCAGGCAGTATTGCTTCCAGTTCTGCGGACCGGTGTCGATCTTGCTCTCGATCGCGCGCAGCCAGCCCGGCAATCGGCAGCGATTGTCGAAGATCGACGCCATGTAGAGGCCGATCGGAATCGCCAGAACAAACGTTGCCGCGAGGATCAGAATTGGCAGGGTGAACATGGATTAGGCCTTTGGCAGCGTGCGAGGCAGTTCCCTAGAACCACTCCGGGCGCAACAGCGCCGCCATGAGATAGACGAACAGCAACAAGGTCACGAGAGCGGTAAACAAAAGCATAAGACGACCTTTCAGACGCTTCAGACGTTCTTGCAGGCGACGATGAATGCGAACATGAGCGCGAGGCCCGCCAGCCCAAGAATGAACATGCCGGGCAGCCATGTTGCGAGGTTCATGACGCGTCTCCTCTGTCGGCTCGATTGAAAATCTCTTTCGGTGGGTATCGCAATGGCCATGCCATCAGAAGCCTCAAATCACAACAACTGACCGGTCAATGCCTTGCGCATCGCGCGATTCTAAAACTCGACATCAATTGCCTGCGTTCTGCCCGGCGAGTCGTGCAAAATGCACGAGATCGATCGCCGGTCTTGATGTTGTCGGCCTCGTCCGGCTCCACGCGATTGAGCACGATCGCGCCGCAGGCGCCGACCAGAATGCCGGCGATGGCCCCGCACAAAGCGAAGTATCCCGGCGCTGAACTCGTGAACCACGACTCGCCTGCCATGAGAAACGCCAATCCCATGAATGCCAGCCCGAACAATAATCCCCCCCTTGCGCCGATGCCTGCAGCAATCGCGGACCAGCCCGCGATGCGCAGCGGCGCCGACTCGGCGATCGGGTATGACCTTTGCGCATCGACTTTCATGGCAGCCTCCTGTTGAGGTCGTGTCAGACCTGAACGTCAGCCGAGGTAAAGCAAGGCATGTGCCGGCGCGGCGCTTGGATGCAAGCGTTTGATGTTGCACGCGTTGAGAAATTCGGCGCGAACGGCTCGATGCCAGGCGGCTTGCAAACTGCATGAAGTGAAGTGCAAACTGCACGACGAACGCGCCCGCGCGGGCAGCATCGCATATGATGAAAATGGAGCGAAGAGCACGTCGAAACGCGGTTTGCCGCCGAAGCCCGCCGCCTGCAAAAAGGCGGCGCGCGGAATGCTTTCCCACATTGCATGAACATCCTCTTGATTGATGACGACCAGGGCTTGCGCAAGTCGATTCGGCTGGCGCTCGAAACCATGCGCCATCGCGTCACCGAGGCGCCGGATGGCGCTGCGGCCCAGGAGAGCCTGGGGCATACGCTGTTCGATGTGGCGTTTCTCGATCTGCGCCTCGGACGGGAAAAAGGACTCGACGTGCTCTTGTCTCTATTGCGTCTGGCCCCGGGGCTGGCCGTGGTCGTCATCACCGCGTACGCCACGATTGAGACGGCCGTTGAAGCCATGCGGCGCGGCGCCTTTGACTTCCTGCCCAAACCCTTTACTCCCGATGAGCTGCGGCATGTGCTCGATAAAGTCGTCGAAGCCCGACGGATGCGCTCGCACGTCGAAGAGCTGGAAGAGCAAGTCCGATCGATCGTCCCCGAGGCCGACCTGCGAACCGACGACCCGGCCATGCGCCAGGCGCTGGAAGTGGCCTTTCGCGCGGCGCCCACCGAGGCCACAATGCTGCTTCGCGGCGAGAGCGGCACGGGAAAGGGAGTGCTGGGACGCGCCATCCATGCCCGCAGCCAGCGCGCGTCGGCTCCGTTCGTCACGGTCAATTGTCCGAGCCTGTCTGCCGAATTGCTCGAGGGCGAGATGTTCGGACACGTCCGCGGGGCATTTACCGGGGCCGTACAGGATACGGTCGGCAAGGTTGCCGCAGCAGAAGGTGGGACGCTGTTTCTCGATGAGATCGGCGAATTGCCGCTGGGTTTGCAGCCCAAATTGCTGCGCCTGCTTCAGGAAAAGAGGTACGAGCGCATCGGCGAGACGCGCACGCGAACCTGCGACGTGCGCATCGTGGCCGCGACCAACCGGGATTTGCAGGCGGCCGTGGCAGCGGGCCAGTTCCGCGACGACTTGTGGTACCGGCTCAACGTGATTGAGGTCGTGTTGCCCCCCTTGCGCCAGCGGCGGAATGACATTTCCGCGCTGGCCGAGCACTTGCTCGGTTTTTTTGCGCGGCAAACCGGCAAACCGGGGCTGGCGTTCACCGAAGAAGCGCTGAGCGCCCTGTTGCGCTATCCCTGGCCCGGCAACGTGCGCGAATTGCGAAACGCGATCGAGCGCGGCGTGATTCTGGCGATGGAGTCGCAAATCGGCCTGGCCGACCTGCCGGCGCAGGTTGGCGCGACATTCCCGCCGGGCGCCATCGAACCCGGCAGCGCTGTCACGCTCGACCAGATGGAAGCCGAGCATATCCGTCGCGTGCTGGCCAACTCGGCGACGATGGACGAGGCGGCAACCGTCCTGGGCATCGACCCGAGCACGCTGTACCGCAAACGGAAACGTCATGGGTTGTGACAGCAATCCTGAAATCGCGCGAGCTGCCGCCATTCTGCGCGCAGGCGGCGTCGTCGCCTTTCCCACCGAAACGGTGTATGGCTTAGGGGCAAACGCGCTCGACGAACGGGCCGTGGCGCGCGTTTTTGAGATCAAAGATCGCCCCAGGTTCGATCCACTGATTGTCCACTTGAGCCCGCGTAGCCGCACGACGGTATGAGTGAAAAAACCTGACGGGAAGATTTGGGACGCCTGAAGGGCGGCAAGATGACAGCCCAGCGGCAATCGCCCTGGGATCAGATCTCCCAAAAAGTCCCGGCGCCCAGCTGTCAGCGGGCGCTCAAAACCAGCCAGTGATGGGCGCTTGAAAACCGGCCATTTTGAGAGAGGAAAAGTTCGCCGTAGGTTTTCGTCAACATCGTACCTGTTGACGGAGACCGATCATGGCGAACCGACTCGAAATGGC
>DATGKC010000016.1:0-3756 GCA_035294845.1 Planctomycetaceae bacterium
CTACGACTGGAGCCGCGAGCTGGCGACCACCGATCCCGAGTACTTTCGCTGGACCCAATGGATTTTCCTTCGACTTTTCGACACCTGGTACGACGCCGATTTTCAATGGACGGACCCGGCGGGCAAGAGCCACATGGGCAAAGGACTCCCGATCGCCGAGCTGCCGATTCCCGACCCGGTGCGCGCCGCCGGCTCCGAAGCGGTTCGCCGTTACCAGGACAAGCATCGGCTCGCCTATCAGACCGAAGCGCCGGTTAATTGGTGCCCGGCCCTGGGGACAGTGCTGGCCAACGAAGAGATCATCGATGGCAAGAGCGAGCGCGGAGGGCATCCCGTCGTGCGCATTCCGCTGCGGCAATGGATGCTGCGAATCACCGCCTATGCCGAGCGGCTTCTGGATGATCTCGATACCGTCGATTGGCCCGAATCGATCAAGCTTCTGCAGCGCAACTGGATCGGCAGAAGCGAAGGGGCCGAAGTCGATTTTTTCATCGGCGGCTCCGCATCTTCGGCGATTTCTTCAACATCGCCGACGCCCGCGGCGATCAACGATTTCCAAAATTGGAACCAGACCCGCGCCAAATCGGGATTTCCGCGCGAAGCGGGCAGCGACGTGATTCGCATTTACACGACTCGCCCCGACACGCTGTTCGGCGCCACGTACATGGTATTGGCCCCCGAACATTCGTTCGTCGAGCGGCTCACATCGCCTTCGCAAAAATCGGCCGTCGAAACTTACTGCCGTCAGGCGGCCACGAAGAGCGATCTCGACCGGACCGATCTGGCCAAGGAAAAAACGGGCGTATTCACCGGCAGTTTTGCGATCAACCCGGTGAACGGCGAGCCGATTCCCATTTGGATCGCCGACTACGTGCTCATCAGCTACGGCACCGGCGCCATCATGGCCGTTCCCGCGCACGATCTTCGTGACTGGGCATTTGCCGTGAAATTCGGCCTGCGCGTGGTTGGCGTCGTGCAGCCTCCTGCCGACTATGAGCCGAATCAAGAGGAAAAGCACCTGGCGCGCGAGGTGAAGGGCCGCACCGAGTGGCCGTTCGCCGGAGTCGGGACGTCAATCGCTTCGGGCTCGTACAACGGTCTTTCGTCAACGGAATTCAAAGAAAAGATCACAAATGATCTGGCCAGCCAGGGCTTAGGCCGCCGTGCGGTGAATTATCGGCTTCGCGACTGGCTTTTCAGTCGGCAGCATTTCTGGGGAGAACCATTTCCGATCTGGCATGAGCTCGACGCTTCTGGCAATCCAACCGGCCTGTTGCGGACCGATCCCGAGTCGGAGTTGCCGGTGACGCTCCCCGAGATGCGCCATTACAAACCGCACGGCCGCCCCGAGCCTCCGCTGGCCGAGGCACCGCCGGATTGGCGCTTTAGGACCGATAAGGACGGCACGCGCCTGGCCCGCGAGACGAACACCATGCCGCAATGGGCCGGCTCGTGCTGGTATTACCTGCGATTCATCGACCCCAAAAATCACACGGCGTTCGTCGATCCCGCCAAGGAAAAAGCCTGGATGCCGGTCGATCTCTATATCGGAGGGGCCGAGCACGCCGTCTTGCACCTTCTCTATTCGCGCTTCTGGCACAAGGTCTTGTTCGATCGCGGCCACGTCTCGACATGCGAGCCGTTTCGCCGCCTCGTCAACCAGGGCATGATTCTGGGAGAGGCCGAGCTCGCCGGATATCGGATCGCCGACGGAAACGAAGCGGCGGTTAGCGATCCACAATCGGGAATTCCCTTCATTTCCGCGCGCCGAGTTCGCGACGACATGGACGAGATCTCCGGCAAGCCGGTCGTCGCGGTGAAGCTCGCGCCCGAGCAAGTCGCCAAGAAAGGGAACGAATTCGTCCTGGCCGGCAATCCCGACATCATTGTCGAGAGCCGCGCGTTCAAGATGTCGAAATCTCGCGGCAATGTCGTCAACCCCGATCAGGTGGTCGCCGATTACGGAGCCGATGCGCTGCGGCTATACGAGATGTTCATGGGGCCGCTCGAAGCCACCAAGCCCTGGAGCATGAGCGGGGTCGAAGGCGTGAGCCGATTTCTGGCTCGCGTTTGGCGCATGATTTCCGACGAGGGGGCCGACGAGATCAGGATCAACCCGGCCATACAAGACGCGGCCGCCACGCCTGAGCAGACCCGGCTGTTGCATAAGACGATTCAGGCGGTGACGAACGACATCGAAAGCCTGTCGTTCAACACGGCCATCAGCCGCATGATGGAGTTCGTCAACGCGATCAGCGTTCAGGACCCGCGCCCGCGGACGGTGATCGATCCTTTCGTGCTGCTGCTGGCGCCTTTCGCGCCGCACCTGGCTGAAGAATTGTGGCAACTTCTGGGCCACGCTCAGACACTGGCCTACGAGCCCTGGCCCGCGTTCGACGCTGCTTTACTCGTCGAAACCGAAGTCGAAATTCCCGTGCAGATTAACGGCAAAGTGCGGGGAAAGGTTCGCATTCCAGTCGGCGCCGACCAGGAGGCCGCCGTGCTACATGCCAAATCCGACGCGCGAATCGCCGAGCAGTTGACCGGCAAACAAATCATAAAGGTGATTTACGTCCAAAATCGGCTGCTCAGCTTCGTGGTGAAATGACCGCGGCCGCACGCTTGATGATTTAGAATTCTTTACGCGCGCCGTCAATGTTCTGGAGCGCCCGGAGACCGTCGAGCCGGATGGCGGGGCGAAAATCGCCGAAATGGCCGCAGTTTTTCGAGGTGCGGCTCTTCGCATCGCCGCGGCACCCGGTTTGCTGTGCCCCGCTTTGGAACTGTGCGGGCCGCGTTGACAGGGAAGGGCAAGGGGGCAGTGCGCCACCGGTGGGCCTTTTTCAGGTATGCGACTTCTGGCGTCCGAAAGACCGATCTTTTCATGCTTTCGCTTCCCGAGTGGCTCAAGCAATTGGCCGATGCGGTGGCGCTGCGCATCCTCCCGGTCGACGTTTTAGCCCCCGTCGGCTGTCACTATTGCCTGGTCGACGGGACGTGGGAGGTCGCCTTATTCGCGGCGAGCACTCAGATCGTGGGGGGCGAGAAGGACGGAAGGCTACGCCTGTCGCGATTCACGCTCGACCTGAACGCCGTGACGAGTCTGTTCACAGAGGTCACCAATCTGACGTGGCAGGCTCATACCATCGCAAATGATGATGAGCTTGGCCCCCACGTTTCGATTGAGGGTACCTGTGCCGGGCACTCGGTGTGGCTGCGAATTCTTTCCCGCCCTCCGCGTCGTTTCGCTCCCGGGCGGCGAGCGATCGTCTACGAGCCCGCCTGGGAAGAGACGTGGTAGCGCTCCCGCGCATCGCGCATGAATCGAGCCGTGCTGATTCAACCGGCGTCGATTCGGATGGGGTGATCCGACAAGAGCTCGTAGCCGTCCACCGTGATCAGGTAATTGCGTTCATATCGCATGCCGGCAACGCCCGGTACGTAAACTCCCGGCTCGAGCGTGACGATATCTCCTTCAAGAAGCGTCTCGGAACTTTCGGGGACGAGAAACGGGGGCTCGGGATGCCCCAGCCCGATTCCGTGGCCGGCGTGGTGCGGGAAGTGCTCGGCAAGCTCGCGCCGCGCGAATTCATTGTGAACGGCAAAGTAAACTTCACGACACGGCACGCCTGCCCGCAGACTCTTTTCGCCGGCTTCCATTGCGGCAATGCAGCCCTCATATAACTCGCGCTGCCGGGACGTGGGAGAAGCTCCGCAGACAAATGTGTTGCAAAAATCGCCGCGGTAGCCGTCGAT
>DATGKC010000017.1:0-9814 GCA_035294845.1 Planctomycetaceae bacterium
GACGCCCAACCAGGCGAGCAGATGGGGCTGGAGCTGGTTCTGGCTGAATTGCGCGAAATACAAGGTCGCCGGGATGAAACCGTCGCCATTTATCGGAAATTGATTGACGGCAACGACCGAAACGTATTGGCTCTCAACAACCTGGCGTGGTTCCTGTCGTACGATCCGGCTCAGCGGGGCGCGAGCCTCGAATTGATCAATCGGGCGATACGGGTGCAAGGCCCCGACCCCGAGCTGCTCGACACGCGCGCCGTCGTGCGGATGAACCTCGATCATCCGCAAGAGGCGGTTCAGGATCTCGAGCAGGCGCTCAAGGAGGTGAATAGCCCGGCCATGTGGTATCACTTGGCGCTCGCGCAGAATCGTGTGGGCGAGAAGGACGCGGCCGCCGAGTCGCTGCGTCTGGCCGAGGAAGCGGGCTTCGACCCTACGGCGCTGCATCCGCTCGAAAAATCGGACTACGAAAAGTTGCTCAACAGCCTTCCTCAGTCCAAAAAAAGAGCCGGGCTTTAAGAGTGATTTTTGGATGCGTGGGATCAGCATATGCGTGCAGCGCAAACTTCAAACTTCCGCCAAGCGCAGCCCTTCGATCTTGGCTCGATCGACCTCGATTCCCAGTCCGCAGCCGCCCGCAGCGGAGATTTTGCCCGAATCCGCTTGGAACGGCGATTTGAGAACGCTGGCGGTGAGAAACTGGGGCCCGTTCAGCGCGGCCGCGTGAGCCAGTCCATAGGCCGAAAAGAGCGCGAGCGACCCGGAAAGCGACACATCGGGATCGGTCAGCCCGCTCCCTAAAAAAATCAACCCGTTCTCGTGCAGGAATTCAATCTGCCGCCGCGCTGGTTCCAATCCGCCGACGCGCGCCACTTTGACAGCGACTCCATCGAGCAATTTGAGTCGATGGAATTCCTCCAGTTCGACAACCGAGACGATGCCTTCATCGAGAATGATGGGAAGCGCGCCTTGCTCCTTGAGGCGCGCGAGACTGGCCAGACGATTGGGGGCCACGGGTTGTTCGAAGAACGAGACGGCGATGTCACCCAGCTTTGGCGCGATGGCCAGTGCATCCCTTTCGCTATAGCCCCCATTGGCATCGACCCACAGCTCGGCCTTCGGCGCCAATCGCCGCACGAGTCGAACAAGTTCCAGGTCGTAATCGGGATCGGGCGACACCTTGATGTTGAAGTGCCGATAGCCCCTTTCGTGCGCTTGGCTGACGAGGGCCTCAACTTTGACGAGCGATCGCGGGTTGAGCGTCCAACTCAACTCGACCGTCGAATTGTCATGACGGCTCCAGCGCTCACGAGCCGTTTGGTTCAGCAGCTTGCCGGAAAGGTCGAATAGCGCGAGGTCCACGCCCGCTTTGCAGATCGGCTGCCCGGTCGAAAACGACGGGGCGATCGTGCGATTCATGATCGAGTGCAGCTCGTCGATTTCAAGCGGGCTGCGCCCGAGCAGCTCGGGCGCGAGATACTTGTCGATCGTCGTTACGACGGTTTCGACCGTCTCGTAGCTCCAGCGCGGCGAAGGGACGCACTCGCCCCATCCCTCGGCGCCGTTGCTGGCGGTGATGCAAACGAGAACCGCCGGCCTGCCCATCGGCCGCCCCGCGGCGTTCTCGAAAAACTTGAAATGGCCGGCGACCGGGTAGAGCAGGGGGATCGTTTCAACTTGAGCAATCGTGACCGTCATCGCTTCAGGGGGCGCGAAGAAAGGCGAACAGGTCGCGCAGCTCTTGCGGCGAGAGTTGCTCGAGCAGCTTTTCGGGCATGAGCGACGTGGGTGATTCTTTCACTTCATCAATCTGGTCGCGGCTCAGGCGCAGGCGCTGATTTTTGGCGTCGAGTATGGTGATGCTGGCGGCATCCTGTTCGGCCAAAAGCCCCGTGTGCACGACGCCGCTGGTGGTGACGACGACGTAACTCAGAAATTCCCGCCGCACGACGGCGCTGGGGTCGACAATGCTGGCCAAAAGCGAGACCGGATCGCCCTTGACGGTATTCGTGAGATCGGGGCCGACTGCATTGCCTTCGCCTTTCAGTTTGTGACACGTGGCGCAGTGCTTTTTGAACAATGCTTGCCCGAGAGAAACGTCGCCTGTGCCGGCGCGCAGGTCGTTGGTGATCCGCCGCATTTCCGCGAGCTTCTCTTCCGGCGTGCCGGGTTGAATGTTGCCCCAATACTTGCGGACCAGCCCATCGACCTCTTCATTCTCGAACAACGACAGCCGGCGGAGCTGATCGACGGGAACCGTGGCCGGGTCGATGCGCTTCTGGTCGATCAATTTCAAAAACGCCAGAGTTGATGGCGGGCGGCCGAACAGCAGGTCGCGAGCCCGCGCTTGCAGGGCCTCTGAGAGGCGCGGATAGGCGCCGATCACCGTCCGCGTGATGTCGTCGCGCGAGAATTTCTGAAGCACTCCGAATGCGGCGGCAGAGACCTCTTCGGGCTGACCGTCGGCGACGAGCACCGTCACCGCCGGCACGCAGTCTTCACGCCCATATTCGCCCAAAATTGCCAGCCGCTCTTTTAGTCGCATCGCAGGTTCCGAGCGAGCGAGCTTCGCGACAAGATGCTTGTACGGCTCGTCCAGACCGGCTTCGAGCGCCAGGCGAGTGCGAAGCTCATCGTCGCGGCCGGCTTTCCAGGCAGCGAGAATTGTCTGCCGCAATGGCGGTGAAACGGGCTGCAAAGTTCGTGTGGCCGGTTGCGGCGCGTCGCCCGACGCGGCGGCGACCGCGTCGAACAATCCCGCCGAGGTGATGGAAGACAGGCCGCGCGAGCGCTCGGTCAGCCCCTGATACAGCGCCTGGAGCATGGCATTGCGATGCTCGGCAGGGGTATTTTCCCACAGCCGCTGGCAGGCCGCATAGGTTTGGCCGGTTCCCGCGGCAGCGTAACGCCTCATCAGGCGCGGCAGGTTTTCGCGCGTGAGGGCGCCTTTCCAGGCTCGGGGCGCGGCGAACAGATCGAGCACGTGCGCCTGATCGCTGATTGCTTTGTCTTCGATCGCCCACCATAAGAGCCAGGGTATGTGCCGATCGCCGGCGTCTTCGTCTCGACGGAGCAGCGCCCGCACGATCGGCAGGGCTTGCGCGCCGGCGAGGCGTTTGGCTGTTGCGGCCAGTTGCGCCCGGACGACGGCGCTCGGGTCGTTTTCAGCCAGCGCCGCGAAATGAGCCGCGAGGCCCGCGTCGACTTGACGCACATCTCCCGCAAAGCGCACGGTCCACGCCCGGACATGCTCGCCCGGATGCGAGAGAAGCTCGCCGGCCAGCGCCGCATCGAAACCTCCGCAGGCGTGCGCCGCCCAGAGCCCTTGCAGCGCCAATTCGGCGCTGTCGCGCTGGGTCGCCAATTCTTTCAGTGCGGGCAGGGCGCTCGGGTCGTTGCGCTCGGCCAACAATCGCCGGGCGTGCTGAGCGTACCAGCCGTTGGGATGCGCCAACAGTTCGATCAATTCGCGCGTCGAACGCCGGCCAAGATCGAGCGGTTCAGCCGGTTTGGCATCCGCAGCCTGGATGCGATAGATGCGGCCGTTCGAGGTGTCCCATTTCGCATCCGGGTCGGGATGAGCGGTGCGCTGGTCGCAGAAATCGGAGACGTAGATGGCGCCGTCCGTTCCCAGGCAGAGGTCGGTGGCGCCGAACCACGTGTCGTGCGATTCGACCAGCAAGCCGCCGAGATTGGCTTCGACCGTTGAGCCCTTAGGCTCGACGCGCCACCACGAGCAGGTGTGGCTCAAAAAGTCTCCGCACAAAAACGCGTCGCGAAAGATCGCGGGGAATGAGTCGCCCAGGTACATCGTCGCGCCGGTGTTGGGGCGTCCGGTTTGCCCTTTGTGCTCGACGTTGTGCAGGTAGCCGTAAGCATACAAATTGTGCAGCGGGCCGTGCTTCCCGAAGTTTTTTTCATAATACCCGCCTTGCACGCCGTGCCAGAAGAGGCCCGCATTGGAGCTGTAAAAAAGCCGCCCTTGCCGATCGAAGGTGAGGCCGAAGATGTTTCCGCCCCCTTCGCAATACAGCTCGAAATCCCGCGAGACAGGGTGATATCGCCAGACTCCCTGCTGAAATTCGATCCCGCGGATGCGGCAGGTCGTCGTGCTGCCGTTGAGTCCATACAGCCATCCATCGGGCCCCCACGTCAAATGATTGGCCAGAGACTGGGCATCCTCCATTCCAAAACCATCGAGCAGCACCTCGGGATCGCCATCCGGCACGTCGTCTCGGTTGCGGTCTGGGTAGAAGAGAAGATACGGCGCCTGAATCACGAACACGCCGCCGTATCCGAATTCGACGCCCGTGCATAGATTGAGACCCGTGACGAAATCGCGGAAACGGTCGGCGCGCCCGTCGCCGTCTGTGTCTTCGAGAATCGTGATGCGGTCTGCGCCGCGCGGCCCGCGCGGCGGAGGCTCCGGCTTGCGGTCGTAGATCGTGCGCGAGAAGCGGTCGACTTTGACGCGTTTCAGACCCGCGGGATTCGGATATTGCAGGTATTGGATGGTCCATAGCCGCCCGCGATCGTCGCATTTGCAGAAGATCGGCTGGCGGACTTCGGGTTCGCTCGCAAACAGCGTTGCCTTGAGCCCCTCGGGCAGCGTCATCCGCGAAACTGCCTCTTGAGGAGAAAATCCTTGCGCGAAGGCGGCCGAACCGCCAATCGAAAAATAGGCGACCAGGCCGATCAGGCTTCGAATTGTGTTTGCCGGGCCGACGACCCTGCCATGCGCCGCTTTCTGCAAATCCGAAATCCTCATTTTTCTGGGCCAGATTTATCTCGGCCAAACGGACTGACTTTGTCCGAAAACACCGCCCGCCCAAAGCGGTGCGGCGTGTGAAAGTTGGGTTGAGGCGTGTCTGCCGGAGACCACTGGCTATATTGCATATTCGTCTTTCCGCCGTGCCGGTTAAGATTCAGATTCCAGTGTTCGCCGGGATGCGGCGGCATATGCGGCATGTACTTTGCAAAATTCTTAAGCGGTATGGCGACTTCGGCCGTCCACATCGTGTCGGTATCGCTGTCGTCATTGAGCGTGCCCACAAAGGCGCCGGCAATTCGCACGCCCTCGGCATCCCACACTTTGGCTCGCGGTTTATTGGGACCGTCGGGCCTGTGGTTATCGACGTACCCGCCGATGACGTTCCATTCGACGTTGAAATAAACTTCGGGCCTGGCGGGATCAGGCGCAAAGATGACCTCGAAGCAGTCGTCTTCAGGAATCTTGCCATCGTGCTCTTTGTGCTGCGCGGTGATGTGCGCGTCTTCGCACACGTGGCCTACGTACAAATTTTCATCGTCCCAGAGCAATTTGGCGATCGTGCGCTCTTTGCGCCCTTCTTTGTACCACGTGAAATGAAACGGGCCGACATCCGGCGCTGCGAACCAGGCCGGTTCATCCAATTTGCCGTCGATCTTGATCGGCGTACCGGCCCGGTGAATGTCGTAGACCGGAGGCTGGAATTCAGGCGGAGCGGCGGCGGCCTGTTTGGATTGCCATCCCAAAAGGCAAACGCAGAGGACACCGGTTGCGCAGGCGCCACGAACAATGTGGTCTTCACGGAGCTCGCCGCGCGACGAGGTTCGAGCAGGATTCATCGGCAATCTTTTTATAGAAAGAAAATAACATCGCGGCGAGACATTGAGGACCTGCACCAATCTTCCCTTGAAAGGCGGGAAAACTCAGCAGGTCGGCCACACTCACTTCAAACGTAATAGACATCCTCGAGGATTGCAACGACCAGGCGCTGGGCGTTGCAAGGCCACAATGTCATTTTCAAGCCACCCGGATGGTGTATGCGGAACCGCTTGGCCGCGGCGCTGGCGCGGATTTGCGAATTTGCCGCAAATCTTTGAGCCGTTGAAAGACGTGAGGCAATGTCCGAAGCGCCTTATCGCCCTTTTTACTGAATTGAAGGGATTTTCCATTTTTCCGGATAAGCGGAACGCCGCTTGCTTTCGTACCCGACGATTCAAAAATCGGAAACTGACGTCTCGGAGCGTACTTGTGCCTAGCTGCTTTGCCGACGCCAGACCCAGGCCAAGTTGCGACGACGTCCGAACAGTCGGGCTCTTCCGGGCGCTTCAATTGGGCGACCTCTTGTGCGCGGTGCCGGCGGCACGCGCTTTGAAGCGTCGTTGGCCGCATTGGCGCATCAGCTTGATTGGGCTTCCGTGGGCGGCCGAATTCGCCCGCCGATTTTCCGCCTATTTCGACGGCTTCATCGAGTTTCCGGGCTTTCCGGGATTGCCGGAGCGCGAACCCGATTTGCGCGCCATCCCCGAGTTCTTCCAGCGCATGGACCATGAGCGCTTCGACCTCATCATTCAAATGCATGGCAGCGGCCATCTTGTCAATTCACTTTGTGCGCTGATGAGACCAAAATCGCTCGCCGGTTATTATCTTCCCGGCGACTTCTGTTCGGGGGCTTCGGATTTCATTCCGTATCCCTCAGACCGGCATGAGATTCAGCGCCACCTGCTTCTGGTCCAATCGCTCGGCGCTGAAGACGACGATGAATCGCTGGAATTCCCCCTGGAGCCTCGAGATTCCGCCGACTTGGCCACAAGCCTCAGAGGACGACGGCTGACTCGCGGCCGCTACGTTTGCATCCATCCGGGCGCGCGCTATGAAAGTCGCCGCTGGCTGCCCGAGCGATTCGCCGCGGTGGCGCGCGAGCTCGCCGAGGCCGGCTATGAAATCGTCCTCACTGGGAGCCGCGATGAAATCGGCCTTGCCAAGAATGTTGCCGACCAGGCTCACTGCCGCACGCTGAATCTCGCCGGGAGGACGACGCTGGGCGCATTTGCCGCCTTGATCGCGGATTCAGGATTGGTCATCACAAATGACACGGGAACGTCTCACGTAGCCAGCGCGCTGAAGACGCCGAGCATCGTCATCGTGCTGGGATCGGATGCGGCGCGGTGGGGCCCGCGCGATTCGGCGCGGCACCGCATCGCGTCGGCCGCCGTTCCGTGCCGGCCGTGCGAACATCGGACTTGCCCGATTGGTTTCGAGTGCGCCAACGGTCTTTCCTGGCGGACCGTGGCCGACGGTGCCAAACAACTTCTCGATTCATCGCGGGCCTCATTATCACCGCGGCAGCGCATCGCGGAACTCGTGAATGGAGCACTGGCATGAACGGAAGGATCGCCCTCATTAGTGAGCATGCATCGCCTCTGGCGCGGCCGGGAAGCACCGACTGCGGCGGCCAGAATGTTTACGTCTTTCAGATCGCCAAACATCTGGATCAGCTCGGGTTTTCGGTCGACGTCTTCACGCGCCGCGATTGCCGGCACGAACCGGCAATGCTGAGAGGACCGGGAAAAGTGCGCGTCTGGCAAGTCGATGCCGGACCGGCCCAATTCGTTCCCAAAGAGGAATTGCTCCCTTACATGCCGGAATTCGGCGATCAAATGCTGCGGCATTGTCGCGCACACGGCCGATTCGACCTGATGCATGCGAATTTCTGGATGTCGGGGCTGGTGGGCTGCCGGCTCAAACGCGCGCTGCGAATTCCGCTCGTGACGACGTTTCATGCCCTGGGGCGCGTGCGGCTGAAGCATCAGGGAAGCGCCGACCGTTTTCCACGCGAGCGGCTGAAAATCGAAGAGCGGGTGGTGATCGAATCCGATCGCTTGATTGCCGAGTGTCCCCAGGATGAGCGCGACCAGATCGAGCTGTACCGTGCCGATCCGGCGAAAGTTCGGGTCGTGGGCTGCGGGTTCGATCCGTCGGAGCTGTGGCCCGTCGACAAATGCTACGCCCGGTCGTTGGTCAAACTTCCTCAGGACCAGCCGTTGGTGCTGCAAATCGGCCGTCTCGTCCCGCGCAAGGGGGTCGACAATGTCATTCAGGGCTTCGCAAAGCTGATCGCCGAGCGGGGAATTTCGGCGCGGCTGGCGATCGTCGGAGGCGAATCCGAACAACCTGATCCCCACGTCACGCCGGAAATCGGCAGGCTGACGGCGCTGGCGCAAGAACTGGGCGTCGCCGACCGGGTAATTTTCACAGGCCGCCGCGATCGGAAGGTGCTGCGCTACTATTACAGTGCGGCGGACGCGTTCGTGACGACTCCCTGGTATGAACCTTTCGGGATTACACCCCTCGAAGCGATGGCCTGCGGGACGCCGGTAATCGGATCGAACGTGGGCGGCATCAAATACACGGTGCGCGACGGTGAGACCGGATTTCTCGTTCCGCCGCGCGATCCCGCGACGCTGGCCGATCGCCTGGCCCTGCTTTTGGGCGACGCAGGCCTGCTCGAGAGAATGGGGAACGAAGCCATCGAGAGAGTCAATCGGTCATTCACCTGGCGACACATTGCGGCGTCAATTGCCGGCGTGTACCAAGAGCTGATTCGCTGCCCGAAGGCGCGCGATGAAAGCTCCGGCGAGCGCCTGTCGTCGATCCCAGCCGGCCTCTCTGCTGGGATAGCAAAATGAAGTCGTCCAGAGCCGCATTCCTCGATAAGGACGGGACGCTGATTGAAGATGTCCCCTATAGCGTCGATCCCGGCAGTGTGCGTCTTATGCCCGGGGCTCTTGAGGGGCTGCGCCTGATGCACAGCGCCGGCTACCGCCTTGTGCTAATTTCCAATCAGGCCGGAATTTCCCAAGGGCGATTCACGGCGGACGAACTCTCGCTGGTCGCCGACCGATTGCGCGCGATTTTGGCGGGACTGGGGCTATCGTTGCATGGCTTCTATTTTTGCCCGCATGACCCCGCCGGAACCATCGCCCCTTATTCCATCGATTGCGATTGCCGCAAACCGCAACCGGGAATGTTGCTTCGAGCGGCCGCTGATCTCGACATCGATTTGCGTCGGTCGTGGATGATCGGCGACATACTGGATGACGTCGAAGCGGGAAATCGCGCAGGTTGCCGCACGGTGCTCGTTGATAATGGCGGAGAAACTCAGTGGCTCCGCTCGCCGTGGCGAAAGCCGACGTTGATCGCGGCCGACCTCGAGGCTGCGGCCCGGGGAATGATCGGCGCGGGCGAGGTGGCTTCGGATGCCGGTCGACCGGCGGATGCGGCTCTTGCCGGAACTGCGGCTCGCGGCTCATCGGGCGACTTCGAAGAGGTGATGCCCGTGCGGCCGTCGTGGGAAGGGGGCGCATTATGAGCATTCGCCTCAAAGAGATCGCACAGAGCTTCGCCGGCAAAAGAATTCTGGTCATCGGCGACGCGATGCTCGATTGCTACATTCAGGGGGTCAGCGGACGGCTGTGCCAGGAAGCTCCGGTGCCTGTCGTCGAGCACTGCCGCCAACTCGACTTCGCGGGCGGCGCCGCCAATGCCGCCGCCAATGCCGCCTCCCTGGCAGGAGAGAGCGCGCTCGTCAGCGTGATCGGCAGCGACGCTCAAGGCGAGAGATTGCGGCAATTGCTCGCAATCGCTGGCGTCGAAACGACGGGAATGCGCGCCAGCCCCGCGCGGCAGACGCTGACCAAGCAGCGGGTTATGTGCGGAACGCAAATGATCGTGCGGTTTGATTCGGGAACGACGGCCGAGCTCGACGCCGAAGAGCAACGATGCATCCTGGCGTCTCTCGATCGCGAATTTGTGCGGTGCGATGGCGTCATCGTTTCGGATTACGGCGGGGCGGTGCTCACTCCGCAAATCATCCAGCGGCTGATGCGGCTCAATGCGCGCCATCCGCGAATCGTCGCCATCGACTCCAGGAGGCTCAGGCGATTCCGAGAGATTGAGCCCGCCCTGATCAAGCCGAATTATCGCGAGGCGGCGGCAATTCTCGATCTTCCGCCGGCGGAGGGGCGCGGCCGTATCGAGCTGGTGAGGAATCAT
>DATGKC010000018.1:0-9224 GCA_035294845.1 Planctomycetaceae bacterium
GTGTGGCCGCAGTTGACAAGCGAGACGGCCCCCACTCCGGCCTTTTCGGCGCGCGCGATGGCGACATCCATCGCGGCGCGAGCCATCACCTGTCCGAAGCCGTGACCGCCGTCGAGGACTGCCGTGGCGATATGCTCGCGCACAGTCTTAAGCCGCGCGTCGGGAATTACTCGACCTTCCGAGATCGCCTGCGCATACTGCGGGACGCGAATGATGCCGTGCGAGACGACGCCGCACGCTTCGGCATCGACCAGATGTTCGGAGACGATCTGGGCGGCTTCGCGCGGTGCACGACAGGCCTGGAAAATCTCCGCAATCCGATTCGTCAAATCAATTGAGGAAAACGTCGGCACGATGTCTCTCGTTTGGCAGTCGAGCGCCGCAGCAGCGGCGCTTTCGAGCCGCGGCAAGCGTCACGAGTAGGATAGCGAGCCATCGCCGACTGTCAACCGGGCGTTCGGGCAGCCATTGAAAAACGGTGCCGGCTCCGACGCACATCGGCTTTTCCACGTGAATTGATCGTCTCGATCGGCGCCTGGTGACGCTTATCAGCACGCGGTTAGCGCAGGATGGCGGCGACCAGTCGATGGTCAGAGCCGTTTCCCGAACCGATCCAGCACTTTTGAATCTGCCATTCGCCTGTGGTGAGAATATGGTCGACGCGAGACCAGGGTGTCGCATTGGGCCAGAAGCGGTTTCGGCCGCACGGCGCCGTGTAACCGTAACCGAATCCGGCCGAGTCGAAGGCATTCTCAAGATCTCCCCAGGCAGCCCGGTAGAGACTGCTGTCGCTGGGCATGTTGAAATCGCCCGCAATCACGACGGGCAGGCCTTGCCGATTCTCTTCGAAGAATGCGCGCAAGGCGGCGGCCTCAGCCTCGCGGTTCTCCGTCGATTCAATCAGAGTGCGGCGACCATTGCTGTCCCACGCGTCGTCCGTGCGCAGGTCGGTCAAACCCTTGCGAGGCGATGTCTGGTGAACGTTGATCAGTCGATAACGCCGCTGAGGATCGGCAACTTCGAATGCGACGGCGGCCACTCGCTGGTACGCTTGAGAGCGAAAGCTGGCCACGTGGGTGATCGGGTATCGCGCGGCGACGAAGTACTCGTCGACTTGCATCGAGTGCCACCCGACAAATGCCTTTTCCAACACCGGGTTGTCGTGGAATGCTTCCTGGAACACGACCACGTCGGGGACGACGGAATGCATCTCGGAAATCAACCCGTCAAAGGCGGGTTGATATCCATGAACATTGCACGTCACGATGCGCAGATGGTGTTCGGTGACAAGGGCGGAAAAGCCCCACGACGGAAGCGGCACTTTCAGCCCCATAATCGGCCCGGTCGCCAGGAATAGCGCGACGCCGCTCAACACGGCCGCCTTGCGGTTGTAAACCATCGCCAATGGCAGCAGCAAGATCGAGCCGGCGGCGTAGGGCGATCGCGGGAGATACAAAAGGGCCGTGCTGAACCACCAGCGCTCCGAGCAAAATCGCAGCAAAACAGTGACCACGATCATGAGCGCCAGGTTCCCCACCGACAGCCACAGCACGGCCGTGCGGATTCGCTGCCGCCGCAGGTGTCTGCGCTCGCGCGAGCGCGACCGCGGCGAGCCGTGAGGCGTCAACTCGACGTCCTGGATCAACGCGCCTCGCGCCAGATGCCCACGGCCGCTCGATTCACGGCGCGGACGCGAATGGCCGGCAAGTTTGCCTAAGACTGACCACATATTCCTGTCCGGGTTTTCTTAACCACGGTGCAATCGGCCTCACTGCCGTCGCGATTGCGGCACCATCGAATATGAGTATAGCGTATGAATGGGAATATGCGAAACTTTGGCGGTCGGAAACGATCGGCGCGGGTATGCCGGGAACCCGGAAAACACCGGTTATCGTGGCTGAGCGACCGCAAGGGCCCGGGTGGCCAGGCCGTCCCGAAGGGCGGCCGGGTTCCGCAGGAACAAGAGGCCGTGCCATTCGCGCTGTGGGCAGGATGATCCTCCGCCAATCATGCGGCCAAACCCGAAAATCGACACGCGAATTCTGGTGATCTGGCTCATTGTCGCTCGGGCCAGCGATGCAGCAGCCAGTCGACGATCATGCCCAGTTCGCGATCGGAAAACTGCTCGGAGAACCCCGGCATGGCATTGTGGCTGCCATAGAACTTTTTCGCGCCGGGGTTGCGAATGAACTCGTCAAGCCACTTCGCCGAACCGTAACCGGTCAATTCCGGGGCCGCCACAGCCACCTGGGCGCTGGGCTCGTTGAACAGGCCCTCCGGGTCGTGATCGAGTTTCATGGCGTGGCAGTCATAGCAGCTTCCGCCGACCGCCTCGCTTCCCAAGGCGAAGAATTCGCGGCCCTTCGCGATCTTCTCGTCGTCGAGCGCGCCTTTCTCTCGATGGTCGCTGAGACTCGTCAGAAACTCGACGACCGCGTCAAGCTGGTCGTCCGTCATTTTCTTCGACGTGACGTTTTCGGCCACCCATTGGGCCATTTCCCCGTTTTCGAAGCGGTCGCCGATTTCGGCGCTGTTCCTGGTGGCGCCGAAGTGCGCCGGGCCGGCCGGATCGGTGATCATTCCTCGCACCCATTCGCGCGTGCCGAACGATCCCAGATCCGACGCCGTGGCCTTCCCGGGCAGCGACCTGCCCGTTCCGTCGTGGCCGTCATAGCGATGGCAGGTCGCGCACTTGACGGCAAACAGCGCGCCTCCGCGCGTCTTCGGATCGTCGCGCAAGAGCTTCGCAGCCCCAGCCGCGCCGATCCCCTGGATTTGCACGAGCTCTTTGACGCGCTCGGCCTTGCGATCGGCGTCGGCGACGGCCGCCTGATAGTCGGCGTCTTTCGAATCCGCCAGACGCGCTTGGGCCGTCAGGATGCCGATGCCGGCCAGGATGCCCATGATGAACGCCACGTTGAAGCGGTGTCCCAATTTCCACCGGCCGACGAAGGGCATCAAGAACAGAAAAGCCATGATCACGCCGGGAATCACCATCGCGCCGAAAATCTCGGTTTTGCCCGGAAAATATTTGAGGAACTGAAAGAGAAACAGAAAATACCATTCGGGGCGGGCGGCCGAATAATTTTCGGCAGGATCGGCGGGCGCCCCCAGCTCGGCGCCACCTTCCGGGCCTGCGCCGTGCAGCACCGCCAGGCCCAGGACGGCCGCCAGCACCGCCAGGCACGCGACCGTGTCCTTAAACATCTGATCGGGCCAGAACGTCGTGTCGGGGAGGTGAATGGGATCGCGGACCGTAATGCCGTGCCTGCGGAAGACGTAGATATGCAGCGCCAGGAATCCCACGAGCAAGGCCGGAAGGAGACCCGCGTGGAGCGCGAAAAAGCGGCTCAGCGTTTGATGCCCGTAATCGGGCCCGCCCACGGCCAGCGACTGCAACTGGTCTCCCACGCCGGGCGCGATTCCGGCGATGCTGGTGGCCACTTTGGTCGCCCAGTAGCCTTTTTGGTCCCAGGGAAGAAGATAACCCGTAAGCGACAGGCCCAGCACAATCTGCATGAGGATCAACCCGACCCAGAAATTGACTTCGCGGGGCGCCTTGTATGCGCCGTCGATGATCACCTGCAAGAGGTGCACGACCAGCAAGACCACCATCGCCTGCGCGGTGAAATGATGAATGCCGCGCAAAAGCCATCCGAGCAGCATCTCATGCTGGATGTAGTAAACGCTTTCCCAGGCCGTCTGCGAGCTGGGGTTGTAAGCCATCCACAAAAACAGGCCCGTCACGAGCTGCACACTGAACGTGAATACGAGCGTGCTTCCCCAGACGTAGCGCCAGCGGGCGCCCCCGGGAACGCGCTCGTAGAGCGCCTCGTGCATCAAGGCTTTGTAGCCGGTTCGATCATCCAGCCAATTGAGCAACGCCTTCATTGGATTGTCTTTTCCTCATGACCGGGCTTGTAATTGTGAAACTTCACGAACACCTGGCCGCCGTCGACTTTGACCTCCAGCGAATCGAGATCGCGCGGACTCGGGCTTTTCGGGTCGCGCTGGCCGTCGAGCGCGAACTGGCTGTTGTGGCACGGACAATGATAGGCGTTTTTGGCAGGCCGATAATCGACCGAGCAGCCCGCGTGCGGGCAGGTGACGTTGAACGCCCGCACGTCGTGCGAACCGACGCGCGAGAGGAACACCGCCCCAATGGCCTCCTTGGGAAACGTGTTGAAGGCGTCCTTGCGATCGGCGATGATCTTGAACGCCTGTGGCGTTTCTGACAGCGAATCAAGCGTCGCCACCTTGTAGAATCCGTCGGCGTCGCTTCCGCTGGGCTGCAGTTTGGCCTTGACGCTCCTCCGCAATGGGTTGAGGAACGTGGCCAGCCCCACGGCGGCCGGAACGAGCCCCACCAGACCGCCGATCGCAATCGCCAAGACCTGCTTGACGAACCCCCGCCGTGGCTCGGCAGGTGCGAAAAAATCAGACGCGGCGTGTCCGTCAATTGAATCTGTCTCTTGCGACATGTTTCACCTCGAAACGCAGGGAAAGAACAAGGGGGCAGTGTCGATTGCGGGCAGCAATCGGGCAATCGCAGGCGGGATTTTCAGGAGCGATGCGACGAACGCGGAGGGTAATGCGAAAAGCGAATCTATGCCCGGTGAATTTATGCCCGTGGAATCTATCCCCGGGGGATGATGGCTTTCATGGCGGCCAGGATTTTTTCTTGAGCATCTGCCAGAGGACCGGGCACGATCGCCCCGGCAGCTTGTTTATGTCCCCCGCCGCCGAATTGCCCGGCGACACCGGAGACATCCAAATGACTTCGGCTTCGAAGGCTCGTCTTGACGTTGCCGTTGGCCTGCTCGATCAAGATAAACGCCGCCTCGACTTCTCCCACGGTCAGGCACTCGTTGACCAGGTCTTCGGTGTCGGGGGGTTCTGCTCCCGTCTCACGGTAGTCGACCAGCGTCACGTAAGTCCAGGCAAGACGTCCGCCGCAATCGAGCATCATGCGGCTCAAGACGCGCCCGGCCAGCTTGATCCGCCCGAGCGTGGATTGTTCGTATAAGTCTCTGTAAAGAACTGCCGGCTGCACGCCCAGGTCAATCAATTGAGCTGCCGTCCGCATCGTCTCGCTCGTCGTCGATGCAAACCGAAACCAACCTGTGTCGGTCGCAATGGCGCTAAACAGCGCGGTGGCGATCACGGGCGTAATCGCCAGACCCATTTCCTGCGCGAATTGAAAGACCAGGGCCCCCGTGGCCTCGGCCTCGGTGTCTTTTAAATTGAGGGCCCCCAGGTCTTCGGCGAAGACGTGATGGTCGATCACCACTTTTCTCGCGCTGGTCTTTTTGAACACGCGCCCCACTTTATCGAGCTGCCCCCAGGCGCTCGTATCGAGAATCATGTGCACGTCGGCCTCGCAGGCCTCGGCCTCGCTCACTTGCGTCCCCAGTTGAAGGCACTTCTTGTCGGGATCGAGAAACGCCAGCCGCGGAGGGACGGCTGAAGAGTTGATGATCCGCACCTCTTTGCCAAGCTGTTCCAGCAGCCCGGCCATGGCGATTTCCGAGCCGATCGCGTCGGCGTCAGGACGCACATGAGTCGTGAGCACGAAACGATGGTGAGCCTCGATTATCTCCTCAAGCGGCGTCCAGTCGATCTTCATCGCCCCATGTTAGCGGCTGGAAATGGCCTTCGCCAGTGCTCGCGCCCGCTCGATGTCATCGGCCAACTGGGCTTTCAGCTCGTCGATTCCTGAGAATCTGACGGTATCGCGCAGGCGATCGAAAAACTCGACGACGACTCGCGAACCATAGAGATCGCCGGAAAAATCGACCAGATGAACTTCCACCTTGCGCTCCTGGTCGGCAAACGTGGGGCTGGGCCCGAGATTGATTCCGGCCGCGTGCCACTGCGCCCCCACCCGCGCCCGGCCGGCATAAACCCCGTCGCGCGGCAAGACCGTGCGAATGCCCTCCAGATTGGCGGTCGGAAAGCCGATTGTTCGTCCGCGCTCGGCCCCGCAGACGACCGTTCCCGAGACGGGGTAATGATAGCCCAGGAAGTCGGCGGCTTCACGTACGCGGCCATCGGCGATGAGGCGGCGAATTTCAGTCGACGAGACCAGCGCCTCTTCCACCGTCACCGGCGGCACGATTTCCAGCTCGATTCCGGTCGCCTCGCAAAAGCCGCGCAACGTCTCGATGTTCCCCCGCCGATCGTGTCCGAAAAAGAAATTCGGACCTTCCACCAGACCGCCGGCGCGCAATCGCCCCACGATGATCTGATCGAAAAATGCGCGCGGCGAAAGATTGAGCAGCGCCTGATCGGTCGGATACACCTCGACAAAATCGATGCCGTGCTGCGAGAACAATTCGAGTTTGCGTTCGGTCGTTGAAAGCGGGGGAGGAGACTGGTGCGGGCGCAACAGCGCGATGGGGTGTGGGTCGAACGTAAAGATCACGGCGGGAACTCCCCGCGCGCGGGCGTTTCGAATCAACGCGCCGATCATGCTCTGGTGGCCGCGGTGCACGCCGTCGAAATTGCCGATCGACACAAAGCCGTTCCGGCACGCCGAGGCGTCGTCCAACCCGCGAAAGACTTGCATCACGCCCTGTATTTCTTGAGCTTCTCGTGATCGAGCTCGATTCCCAGCCCCGGCAGGGCGGGAATCTTGAGGCATCCCTCGCCGTCCAGCTCGAATGGCGCGGTGGTGATGTCGTCGATGTAATCGCACGGCGTAAGGTACTCGACGTAACGAGCCACGGGCATCGCCGCCGCCAGTTGCAAGTCGGCGGCCAGCCCCACGGCCGTGTTCCAGCCGTGCGCGACCATCAAGACGTTGTGATCGAACGCGTACCAGCCGATCTTTCGCGATTCGCTCAGGCCGCCGTTCTTCGTGCAGTCGGGCTGGATGATGTCGACCGCACGGCGTTCGATCCACGGAATGAACGATTGCCGCCGCGTCAGGACTTCGCCGGATGAGATCGGCACCGGCGATTGCCGCGTGAGCTCGACGAAGCCGTCGATATCATCCGGCGGCAGGGCCTCTTCGAACCAGACGATGTTGTAATCGGCCAGCATCTTGGCCGTCTCGCGAGCCCAGTTGACCCCATGCGGCCAGAATTGCTCGCTCCCTCCGGCGTCGACCATCAATTCGATCTTGTCGCCGACGGCCTGGCGCGCCGTCCGCACCAGCAATTCGTCGAATTTGCGGTCGCGCCGGCCGAACGGACGCCAGCCCATCTTGATGGCTTTGAAGCCCCGGCCGACGACATCGAGCAGTTTGAGCCTGAGTACGTCGGGCTCGTCGAACAGAATCGATCCGTAGGGTTTGATGCGATCGCGGTAGTTGCCCCCCAACAGTCGTGAAACGGGCTGGTTGCAGGCCTTGCCCATGATGTCCCAGAGAGCGATGTCCAGACCACTGATGGCATGCTCGACCGAGCCTCCCCGGCCCTGCCAAAACGTCGATTGTCGCAGCTTCTCGGTCACGCGCTCGGGTTCAAGCGCTGATTCATCCTTCAATAAAGGCCACAAAAGGCCCAGCGCCCCTTCTGTCAGCGCCCCCGAAGTGTAGACTCCGCCCACGCCGGTGATTCCTTCATCGGTGACGACTTCCACCAGAGTATGCAGGTTTTCCTTCTTTTCATGCCCCTGCGGCCAGCCTCCATCGACGGTCCCGCCGCATAACGGAATCACGTTCACTTTCACGATTTTCATGGAGTTCCCTCTGGTCAAAGCGACTTGGTCGTTCGGGGCTAGTTTAGCGGGCCGGCGCTCGGCACAACAGGAATTCAAGGCCCGACCGCCTGGCTCACAGCGCTTTCAGAACGCGCCGCGTCGACGATCAGCTCCCGCATGTCGGCCGCGATGAAAAATGATCCGGTGACGCAGATCAGGTCATCGGGCGATGCAAAACGCCGAGCAAGCTTCCACGCGGCCGCAGGTTCGCCCGCCGCGTGGACGCGCTGCTCGGTCAAGCCCTGCGCCATCCCCACGAGCGTCTCGACCGGCACGTGCCGCGGGTTGTTCTGAAAGCACGTGAGCACGACCGTATCGAACCGCGGCAAGAGCTGCCTCAGCATGCCGGCGACGTCTTTATCGCGCGTGGCGGCAAAAATCAGCACGCGCCGCCGCGCGCGAAAGCTCTCATCGAGCGTTTTGAGCAGCGCGGCGACGGCCTCCCAGTTGTGGGCCGTGTCGACGATCACGGTCGGAGCCCGGGAGAGTACTTCGATTCGACCGGGCCAACGAAGCTGCGCGAGGCTCTTTGTGACGGCGAGGTCGGAGATGCTCCACCCGTGGTGGCCGAGCTTATCGACGGCTGCCAGAGCCACCGCCAGGTTTCTGGCTTGATGCTCCCCGACCAATGGAATGGCAAGGTTCGACCATGCCCTGCGAGCCAGCCGCACGTCGACGGCCGGTCTCGAACACGCACCCGGCTCGAACACCGCCGGCTGGTAATCGTAATCGAAGTCGCGGCCCAAAAGAGACAGCGGCGCCGACTGCGTCCGGCAGATCTCCTCGATCACGCTGCGCGCGGGTTCCTGCGTCACGCCGCTGATCACGGGAACCAGCGGCTTGATGATTCCGCCCTTCTCGCGCGCGATCTGGTCGAGGCTGCTGCCGAGCTGCCGCGTGTGATCGCGGCTGATGGTCGTGATCACGCACACCTGGGGCCGACAGACGTTGGTTGCATCCAACCGGCCTCCCATGCCAACTTCGAGCACGGCGATTTCAGCGCGGCGGTCGCGAAAGTGAAGCCATGCCATGGCCGTCGCGATTTCGAAATACGTGGGGCTCATCCGTCCGGGAGTCTTGTCGAGGTCGGCGACGGCGCCGGCAATTCGATCGACGAGCTCGACCAGCTCGCGCTGCGTGGGAACCGTCCCGTCGACGGCCATCCGTTCTTCGAAGGCCGAAATGTGCGGCGATGTAAAAAGCGCCGTGCGGATCCCGGCCGCCGAAAGAAACTGCGCCGTCAGGGCGGCGGTCGAGCCTTTTCCCTTCGTGCCTGCGATATGTACTGCGGGGATCGACTCTTGCGGATCGCCCAGCCGCCGCAACAGCTCGCGCATCCGATCGAGCTTGAAGTCGTCGGCCGAATAATTCATCGCCGACAGCCGCTCGTAGTTGACGCGGCTGAACAGAAACTCGATCGCCTGTTCGTAGTTTTCGACGTTCAGAATGCCCTCCTTGCGGGTCGCAGCCGGGCCTTTGTCAGCCGCGATCTGCGGGCGCAGTCAAAATAAAAGCCGCTC
>DATGKC010000019.1:0-6511 GCA_035294845.1 Planctomycetaceae bacterium
GCTCTTCGCTCCACCGGGAGCGAAATATGGTCCGGCCGAAGCCGCTCTTCGAAACTCGGTGGCTGTATTCGCTCCAGGAATGCCGGCCTGGCAGGCGCGTCCGGGCATGGCCAAGCGGATTCCTGCCGGCTCCAAATTCTATTTCCAGGCGCACTATACACCCAACGGCGCCGAGGCGACCGACTTGAGCCGTGCCGGTATTGTCTTTGCCGACGCAAAAGACGTCGAAAAGCAATTGGCGACCGATGCCGTCATCAACGTGCGCTTCCAGATTCCGCCGAGGAACGCCAATGTGCGGCTGGAGGCGGAATATGCATTTCGTCAAGACATGCGGCTCGTGTCTCTGCTGCCGCACATGCATCTGCGCGGCAAGGCCTTTCGCATCGAATCGGTCGATCGTGCGGGGCGGCGGGAGCTGTTGCTCGACGTGCCGCGGTACGACTTCAATTGGCAGAATTCATACGTCTTCGCCGAACCGCTGGCGGTCAGCGAAGGCACGACGCTCAAGTGCATCGCCACGTTCGATAATTCGGAGAATAATCCCTCCAATCCCGACCCCGCGCAGACGGTTCGGTGGGGCGAACAGACCTGGGAGGAAATGCTGGTCGCCCAATTCGACGCGGTTCTCGACGACCAGGACCTGAGGTTGGGTCGGCCCAAGACAGTCGGGAAAGAGGGGGACGAATACCAGGTCGAATTTAAGTATCGCCCTAAAACGCCGGTGCAAGCTGTGTATCTGGCCGGATCGTTCAATGACTGGAAGCCGACCGGCCACACGATGGACGGACCCGACAAGTCGGGAACGTTTTCGACGACGCTCAAGCTCAAAGCCGGCGTCCATGAATACAAATTCGTGATCGACGGCAAGACCTGGCGTGCCGATCCGGGGAATCCCGAATTCGCCGGACAGTACGCCAATAGCGTGCTCAAGCTGGCGGCGCAGAGCGATCGGCAGGCAGCGGGAAGCCCTTAAGCGGTGGCTGGTGGACAGCCTGAAGGACATTTTCTCCGCATAAATCATCCCGACTCTTCATCACCCATTTTCGGGAATTGATCGATGCGGTGCGACGCACCGCGTCGCAGCATTGCAAAGCACACCGCCAATCCGACGAAGCATACGCCTTTCAAGATCAAAAGCTCCGGCGGCCGCCACTAGGCGCCGGTGTGCATTTCGATCAGGTCGGAAATCGAAAACAGAACCAGGAAGCCGGCGGTTGCGCGCGAAATTCGGCGGAGCGCGCGGCCCGGGCTGCGAAGTCGGAGGACGACAATGGCCAACACCATCCAAATGGCTGCCTCGCAGCCATTGAAAACAGTGACGATCATCTCGCCGCCCGCTCGACCTTTCGCGACTTGTCTTTCGCCATTTCTCGGGCCTTGGCGATCAATCTTTCTGCCGCGTCGACATCACCCTGGGAAAAGTAGGGAAGCGGATCCAACCCCCCCAGCCGTTCGATTTGCTTCGCGCGCAGGTCTTTCCAACTCATGTTGTCGGTGAGGTGCCAGACGGCGGCCTGCGCACTTTGGACCTCGATTTCGCCGGAGGCATACAGCTTGAGCGTCTCGTGAAGCACCGGGTCGTCGCTGAAATCTTCGAGCTTCACAAGCTGATACTTCATGCGCGGACGAGGATCGGGCTTGCCATGCGACAGGCAAACCGTCTTCAACGGGACTTGCACTGTCTTTTGCGGGGGAACTGAGAAAAATCCCGTGCCGGCGTTATTCCCTATTCCGCTGCCGATATTGGAAAATCCGTTCCCAATGCCGCTCATGGATCCGTTGCTGCTGTTGTTGCCCATCGAATTTTGAGAACCTCCGCCGATCGACTGCGCCTGGCCCATCCCCGTATTTCCCCCTTGCTGGCCGGAGTTTCCCAGACCGGATTGCCCACCCGGAGGAGAGAACTGCTTGAGCACCTGAACGGCGACAACGGCCGGCGGCATTTTAACGCTGACGGCAGCTTGAGACTTGTTCGTGATGAACAGATTGGCGTCGTTGGCGCTTTTGGCGATGACGGTCGTCTCGACGGTTCCTTTTTCGATCGCCTCGAACAGATCGACTGAAGGAACGTTCGGATCGTGTTTGAGCTTTTTGATCGGCTGTTTCGTCGCCGCAAACGAGGCGGTCAACAGGCAGACCGACAGACAAATCGCCGAGAAGTGAGTTCGCGCTCGCATGGCCATACTCCGGAAGGTGTGACAAAAACCGGAAGACGCCACTGAAGTAGGTCGCGCGACCGACAGTGGGAAATGGCCAATACCAACTATAGCGTCGCTGGGGCCTCGTGCATAGTGCGTTTCCTGAAAAAGCGAAAATGGGGCACGACGTGGTTTGATTGCCGCGACTTTCCGTGGTAGCGGAATTCGTGAGAATTCCGACTCGCGCTGGCGCGCTGGCGCCTGACGGGAATTCTCACGAATTCCGCTGCGCAAAATACCATCACCGGTCAACCCCGTCGTGCGCCCTGACGCGCGATGGCGGACTCCCGAGGCTGGCGGGTGGAGTCTGGCCTCGCTAAACTCATGCGTTCCTGGAATTGAATAAGGCCACAGTAACTCTCCCTTCGTCGAGCCATGCCCAATAATCGAAATGCTGCCAAGGCGATGCGTCAGTCAGAGAAACGGCGGTTGCGGAACCGCGCCGCCCGTACTTCCCTGAGAACCGTGATTCGAAAAGTGAGTGAAGCGACGGCGACCACCGACGGCGCCGCGGCAGAAGCCGCGTTCCGGGCCGCCGTTAAGAAGCTCGACCAGGCCGCCTCCAAGAAATTCATTCACAAGAACAAGGCCGCGCGTCTCAAATCGCGACTGAGCGCCTTGCTGAAAAAGCCGCAAGCCGCGGCGAAAAATTAACGGGTGCCTTTACCATGCTCGATTCGACTGACGGCGGCATGTCGCGGCGCGATGCTTTGAAAGCGGGAGGCTTGGCGCTCGCCACGGCTTGTTGCCAGGGCTGGGCGCTGCAGGCGGCCGAGCCAGCCGGCGATCCGTATCGTGGCTTCAAGATGGGCATTCAGAGCTACACGCTCCGGGATTTCAAAGTCAACGAAGCCCTCGAGATTTCGAAGAAGCTCGGCTTGCACTATTGGGAGTCGTTCCCTGGGCACATTCGCATTGCGACCGTTCCGAAATACATCGCCGATGAGAAGGAAATGCTCTCGGCGGCGGGCGTCAAGCTGGTGGCGTTCGGCGTCGTCGATTTCGGCGAGAATGAATCGAAGGCGCGTGAGGTGTTCGATTTCGCCAAGGGGATGGGCATCGAATCGATTAGCGCCAATCCCGACAAGAACGAAGCCACGTTCAAACTGCTCGATAAGCTCGTCGCCGAATACGCCATCAACATCGCCATCCACAATCACGGTCCCGGCGCCAAATACGACAAAATCGACGACGTGGTAAACGCCGTCAAAGACCATCATCCACGGATCGGCGCCTGCGTCGACACGGGGCATTACCTGAGAAGCAAAGAGAGCCCCGTCGAGGCGCTCGAGCGACTCAAAGATCGTCTTTTCGGCGTGCACCTCAAAGACGTGAAGAACGCCAAAGTTTTCACGATTCTCGGCGAGGGAGACCTGGACGTTCTGGGGTGCCTCAAAGTCTTGAACAAGATCAAGTACAAATACTGCCTGGCGCTCGAATACGAAGAAAACCCGCAGAACCCGGTCCCCGATATCGAAGTCTGCCTGAAAAACATACAGGCGGCGATGGCCAAGCTCACCTGATGGGTGGCGGCGTCAAAGTGGCACAACGAGTGCGAAGTTGTGCGCGCTGCGGGAGGGTTAATCCAAGCGATCGCTCTGACCCCACCACCCGACCCGCCGCCCGACGGAAGCACAGTCAGCGAGGGCTGCTTTTCATCAGGAGCCAGCCGACCACTGCGATCGTCACCAACAGATACCCGTACTGCATCGGGCTCATGTTGTGCCACGCTTCCAGCAGGTAACTTTTGTAGAAGTACAAATGGTCGGTGACGAATTGCATGTGGGCGCCCCGGTTCGACGCAGAAAATGGGCGCAAGATACGCCCGAGCAATTTTAGCTCACAAAATGCCGGCGGGCAAAAATAAGCCAAGGATTTCCCAGCGCGGCCGTCGCCAAGCGCGTTCTCTTTGTCCTCGGCGCCTGTGTGTTTCAAGTCTTCTTGTCCTCAATTTTCCTGTCGATTTTTTTGAACTACAGATTTCACGGAGACCACGGATCATTACGATCGGGATGGAATGGCCGATCTGTCGTCCTGCTGCCTGCGGGGAACCTGAATTCTCACGAATTCAGCTACGAGAATGCGACAGTCACGACCAGATTGTCGCAGTGGATGACCTCGTCGTAGGGGAGGCTGCCGAGGATGTCGGCGATCTGGTTTTTCCGTTTGCCGGCGATTTTTCGCGCATCGTGCGAGCCGAAATTGGTCAATCCCCGCGCGAATTCGACCCCGGTTTGATCGACGAGTGAGACGACCTCGCCTTTGGTGAACTCTCCATGCACCGAAGTGATTCCGATCGCCAACAGCGATCTTCCCCTTTGAGCGATCGCCTGGCGAGCGCCGTCGTCGAGGACCAGCCGCCCGCGCGGCGGCAGCGAATAGCCGATCCAGCGCTTCCATGCGGGAATCGATTCGCCGCGGGCAAGAAACAACGTCCCGACTTCGTGACCGGCCAGAATCCGCTCGAGCACGTTCGGAATTCGTCCGTCGGCGATGATCACGTTTTCGCCGACGGCGGTCGCGTCGCGGGCCGCTTCGAGCTTGCTTTGCATTCCGCCGGTCCCGCGCAGGCTTTTTCCGGCCGTCGCCAGCTTGAGCAGCGCGTCGTCCCACGTCTCGACCAGCGGCACGAGCTTGCTCGTGGGATCGCTCGGGTCGCCGTCGTAGAGGCCGTCGATCACCGACAAGATCACCAACAGCGGCGATTCCAACAGATTGGTGACCAGGGCGGCCAGGCGATCGTTGTCGCCGAAGCGGATCTCTTCGACGCTCACCGTGTCGTTTTCGTTGACGATTGGAATGGCGTTGTACTCGAACAGCGTCCGCAGCGTGTTGCGGACGTTGAGGTAGCGGGCTCGGCGTCGAAAGTCATTGGCGGTCAACAAGAGCTGCGCGGCCCGGTAGCCGAAGGGAACGAGGCAAGCGTCATATTTGCGGATCAGATGCGCCTGCCCGACCGCGGCGGCTGCTTGGAGGTGGGGAAGATCGTCGGGCCGCTTCTGAAGCTCCAACAGGCCAATCCCGGCGCTGATCGCTCCGCTCGAAACCAGCACGACGCGCTTGCCCGACTGGCGGACGAAGTGCACTTGTGCAGCCAGCGCGTCGAAGCGGCTGTCGTCGAGCGTGTCGTTCTCTTTTGAAAGCACGTTGGTGCCGATTTTGACGACCAGCGTTTTCGCGGTTTGAACGACTTCGCGGCGGACGAGACTGGGAATGGCGCTCATGGGACCGTCTATGATAATGCGCAGCATGAGGTTGTGTCAGGTGTGGCAACGATTCCTGGCACGGTGCGGCGTAGCAGGACTCGCCAGAGTTCGGCCGGGCTGCCAATGGTCCAAAATCGCATGAATTCGTCTTGCGCCGGGAATTTTTGCCGCGCCCGCTTTCAAGAATCCTGTCGCCAGCATTGGTAGAGAGCGACTTGGGCCAGTATGATTAATGGCCGCGCCCCCCTTTTTCCCTTTCGAAGCACGAAACCACTATGGCTGAGCTCCATCACGAGTGCGGGATCGTAGCTGTCTATCACTTGCCGGGCCGCGGCGTGAGCCCGCTATTGCCCGTCCCCGATCCCGATCAGGCCAGCCGC
The DNA here is from genome assembly GCA_035294845.1 of Planctomycetaceae bacterium. Classification (GTDB taxonomy): domain Bacteria; phylum Planctomycetota; class Planctomycetia; order Planctomycetales; family Planctomycetaceae; genus JACQFH01. Next base: position 5,785 of record DATGKC010000019.1, read on the forward strand.
CTGATCCCGCGGATGCTGCTGGACGTGCAGAACCGGGGCCAACTGGCGGCCGGATTCACCACGTTCAATTTCAACCGGAATCAGCTCATCGACACCCACAAGGAAGTGGGGACCGTCGCCGAAGTGTTCCATCTCAATCATTCCACCGAGTTCGACAAGGTGATGTCGAAATACGCGGGGCCGGCCGCGATCGGCCACGTGCGGTACGCCACCTGCGGCAAAGACGACCGCAGCTATGCCCAGCCGTTCGAGCGTCACCACATCGAGAAGTCGAAGTGGTTCAGCTTCGCGTTCAACGGGCAATTGGCCAACTACCCGGAGCTGCGCGAAGAATTGATGTCGCAGAAAGACTTTCACCTGGCCCGCGAGACCGACACTGAAATTCTGATGCACTCGATTTGCCGGGAGCTTTCCGGCGACAAGAAACCCAGCATCGCCGAGCTTCTGGCGGCCTTGAGCCAGCGTTTCGACGGGGCGTATAACGTGGTGTTCCTCAATGCCTTGGGCGACATGTTCGTGGCGCGCGACCCTTTGGGCATCAGGCCTTTGTGCTACGCCGTCGAAGGCCCGCTGTTCGCGGCGGCCAGCGAAAGCGTGGCCCTCGCGAATCTGGGTTTTCGCCGCGAGAGCATCAAGAGCCTGGAGCCGGGGAATGCCGTCATCATTCAGAACGGCGTTCTGTCGATGAAGAAATTCGCGGCCAGTCCCCGACAGGCCCACTGCTTTT
>DATGKC010000020.1:0-8870 GCA_035294845.1 Planctomycetaceae bacterium
GGAGCGAAGTCGGGCCTCGAGGGATCGCCCGTTTCGAACGCCTTGTGGGCCACGCCCAGATAATTCGGCATCGTCATGAAGGGCGCTCTCTGGACGCCGACGTACTGCGGCATTCCATCCGATCGGCCGCCGCGCGCGTAGCTGGCGATCATCCCGAAATCCGGGTGTTCCGAGCGGGCCTGTGACGTGGGATCTGGCAGGCGCGGCGTCTTACCCGTTAAAACCTCGATGCTGCCGTCGTTGTGCGCCGCCATCTCGTGATGCAGAGAGCGGATGATCGAAAACTTGTCGGCGATCTGCGCTTGCAACGGCAGATACTCGCAGATCTCCATTCCCGGGACATTCGTGCGAATGGGACTGAGCGGCCCCCGATACTCGGCGGGAGCATCGGGCTTCATGTCGTACGTTTCAAGCTGACTGGGACCACCCCACATCCAAAACAGAATCACCGACGTATTGAGGGGGCTCGTTGAAGCCTGAGCGCGCGCTCGCAACACGTCGTGAAGCGTCATTCCTCCCAAGGCCAGCATCCCCACGCGCATAAATTCGCGACGTGGGATGGGCCCGCGACAGAACATGCTCGCCATGAACAACCTCGCCGGACGGCGGTTTCACGATCATATAAAGACGCGATTATATCGGCATTTTGACAATACGGCTACTGCTGGCGGCGAATTCCATGTGAATCCTGTCGAAAACGCCGTTACATTTGCGCGCAAACCGTGTTTAATCTTTGCCGCCTGCACGTTGGCGGTGGAACAGATCGAGGTGTTGCGACGCGCGAGGACTTCACCGTGCATTTGTACATGGTGAGGTTCCACCGTTATCCCCCCAATTTCGGCTCCGGCCGACTCCAGAGTCTCATTCTGCGGTCGCAACGCAGCCCCCGTAGCACCACGGAGTTCGTTTGATGGATCGTAAGGCGAGGGAGTTCGATTTCGAGAGCGGTATGGGCATTTTGTGCCTTTTGGTCGTTTCTATGCTTTCGGGCTGCGGTAAGCAACAGCCTGCAGGCGCCCTGGGCCAAAGCGATGCCGCAGCGATCGACGCCGCGGAAACCTCTGACGGCCGGAGCGAGCAAAAAGACGTGTACTTCTTTCCGATCTCGATTACCTGTCCACTTGTCGAGGCGGCAAGCACGGCCAAGATCTCAGATGACGACGAGGTCATCGGTGTCGAAGTGCAGGGGCGCTTTCGAGCTTATAAGCTTTCGGCCATGAGCACGCCTCAAACGCACGTGATCAACGATCTCATCGAGCGAATCGCCGTCACCGTCACCTATTGCGATCGCAACCGCTGCATTCGGGCATTCACGAAAGCGGAACCTTCGGATCAACCCCTCGACGTGGCGACGTTGGGCCACGTCGGTGGAGCGATGCGGTTGCGCATGGAGGGGGTCCTTCTGCCTCAGGATAGCGACGAAGTTCCGGTTCCCCGTCTGGAGTTTGAAAAGACGAGCTGGCGGGAATGGAAAGCCGCTCATCCCGAAACCGATATTTATACCGGTTCTTTCATGGCGGGAGTCGAGCCGGGCGATTGAATCGCAATTCGCCCAGGAGTTCAGCGGCGGCAATTACGCTTGTCGTCCGACACCGCCGCCTTCAAAACTGCGGCATGACCATCACGCCGATCGATGAAGGCAAATCGCGCGTGCGGTAGACGCGCTGGGTCGCCTTCTGAAAGTCGTAGTCTTTCGCCGTATAGATATCGACGAATTTCTGCGGATTGCGATCGACCAGCGGAAACCAGCTCGATTGCACCTGCACCATGATGCGGTGCCCGCTGCGAAACGTGTGGGAAACATCTTGCAGCGTGAATTTTACGGGCGTCGGCTTGCCTGGCGCGAACGGCTCGGGCCGCTCGAAGCTGTTGCGAAATTTGCCGCGCATCACGTCGCCGCGCACGAGCTGCATATAGCCCCCCATTCGCACGCCGGCCGGGTTGGGATTGGGATCGGGATAATCGTCGGGATAGACGTCGATCAGTTTGACGACCCAGTCGGCGTCGGTTCCCGTCGTCGAGACGAAGAGTTTCGCTTCGATCGGACCGGCGATCGTCACGTCTTCGTCGAGTTCGTCTGTCGAGTACACGACGACATCCGGGCGGCGAGAGGCGAAACGCTGGTCGGCCGTCATGTACTCCTTGACCATATTGACGGCCACCTTCTCGACAAACGGCACCGGCCGAGAAGGGTCGCTCGGATATTCGTCGTTTCCCTGATCGGGCTCCGATTCAGTCGGCGGTTCAACCGTCAGCCTGCCGGCGGTATGGAAATAGTACGATTTCGCGCGCGCGTTTTTGGGCGGCCAAGTGTCGTACTTCCGCCAGACGTTGGTCCCCGTTTCGAACATCCATGCTTCCGGCTGCTCCGATTTGCCCTTGCCTTTGAGATGGTGCTCGAAGAAGGGGAGCTCGATCTGCTCGCGATAGAACTCGGCGGTTTTCGCGTTGAATTGCACATCCCCCAGATTCGAACCTTCGCCCGTCCATCCGCCGTGCACCCAGGGCCCCATCACCAGAAAATTCCCCGTCCTGGGAGAATTCTTTTTAATATTCCGGTAGACCTCGAGCGCGCCGAACAAGTTCTCGGCGTCATACCAGCCGCAGACGGTGAGAACCGCGGGCTTAATGTCCTTCAAGTGCGGCCTGAGATTGCGGGATTTCCAGAAATCGTCGTATGTGCCGTGCTTCATCGCCTCGTTCCAGAACGCCGCCTCGCCCTTAAAAAACCGTTCGCCGGCGTCGCTGAGCGGACCTAACTTCAGGAAATAGTCGTATCCATCGGGAGTTCCATAATCGAACGGATTGTCGAATTTTTTGGTGGGCGCCGGACGCGGTCGGTCGAAACGAGACATGAAGCTGAACATGTGCACGAGAATCAAGGCGCCGTTATGGTGCCAGTCGTCGCCGATGAACCAATCGGTGACGGGAGCCTGGGGGGAAACGGCTTTCAGAGCCGGATGCGCGTCGATCGAGCCGGCCGCCGTGTAGAACCCTGGATACGAAATGCCCCACATCCCCACTTTTCCGTTATGGTTGGGAACGTGCCTCAGCAGCCAATCGATCGTGTCGAAGGTGTCGGTGCTCTCGTCGATTTCGCCGGGGCCGCGCTTGGTCGGGTTGTGCGGGCGCATGTTGACGAATTCGCCCTCGGACATCCAGCGGCCGCGCACGTCCTGAATCGCGAAGATGTAGCCCGCTTTGGTGTAAAGGGCGCTGGGTCCGGGAGTCTCGCGGTATTGATCGGCGCCGTAGGGCTTCGCGCTGTACGGAGTGCGAGTCAGCAGAATCGGGTACGTCTGCCCCTGGTCCTTCGGGACGTAAACGGCCGTAAAGAGCCGCTTGCCGTCGCGCACCGGAATGCGATATTCGTATTTCGTGTACTGGGCCTTGAGCTCGGCCAGCGCGGGTCTCTTCTCATCCGCCGCATTCTGGGCGGCGACCGATCGGGGAAGAAGGGCCACGACGCAGGAAATGCCGACGAGAGCGCTCAGATTCGGCGGAGCGCGGCGTTGGAGGGCCATGATGAAGTCTCATCGAGCCGATTCGGTTGAAATCACACGATGTCTTAGGCTACTGCGGAAACTTGTCGGGACTCTTGATCTTCTGCCAACCCTCGCCGGAAAGCGCTTTGAGGAACTCAACCAGGTCTTTTTTATCTTGGTCTGAGAGCTTGAGCGGCTTGATCCTCTGGTCCAAGTGCGGATTCTTGATGCCCCCCTTATTGTAGTGCTCGACGACGTCTTCCAATGTTTTGATGCTGCCGTCGTGCATATAAGGCGAGTGATGTTCGACCTCGCGCAGCGTCGGCGTCTTGAACGCGCCTTGGTCTTCATCTTTGCCGCTCACCCTGAAACGTCCCAGGTCGGGCTTGGGCTGATCCATCCCGATCCCCACATTGACGAATGAGCCGTCGGTAAAATTGAACCCCAGGTGGCAGCTGTCGCAGGCGGCCTTGTTGAAGAATACGTCCATGCCCCTGATCTGAGCGGCCGTCATCGCCTGTTTATCGCCGGCGGCATAGCGATCGTATGGCGCGTTGCCCGAGTAAATGGTGCGCTCGAATGTGGCGATGGCCTTGGCGACGTGATCGATGTTGAAGTCTTTCGTGCCGAACACCTTCTCGAACTGCTTGACATAGCCCGCGACGCCCTTGAGGCGCTTGACGACGGCTGCATGCGCCGCATCTGCCGTTTTCTCGGAGGTCATTTCGATCGGATTGGCGATCGGCCCCTTGGCCTGATCTTCCAGAGAGTCGGAACGCCCGTCCCAGAATTGCAGCGTGCTGTAGGCCCGGTTGATGACCGTCGGCGCGCTGCGGCCCCCTTTCTGCCCGCCGATGCCGGTCGAGACCGGCGACCCGTCGGTAAAGGCGCGTTCCGGCGCGTGACACGAGGCGCAAGAGATGGTGCCGTCGCTCGAGACGCGCTTGTCAAAATACAAATAGCGCCCCAGCTCGGCCTTCGCCGCCGTATAGGGATCATTTTCCGGCCACTGGACGGGCGGCAGACCCAGGGGAGGTTTGGGAGGCGTTTCGCTCGGCGCCTCGGCCGACAGCGCCGGCCAAAGCGCGGCCAAGAACAGCGGCAAGACCGCTATGGCGATGCCGAAACCAACGCGTCGTGGCGTCGTCATGGATAAGTTCCTCAGAATCTTTCTTACTGCGCGCACGCCGAGACGAAGTTGCAGGGAAATGCTTCAGCCTCCTGGCGGCCGTTGGTGATCGGCGATTATTTGGGAACGACGGAGCCCTGCACGTAGATCGACTTGTGCCCGTCGACATCGGTCAGCGTGCCGTGCACAGTGACGACATACGCCATGAGCTCGATCGCCTGCTTGCGAAACTTCGTGAGACCGTCGCGTCGCGCGTTGTGCTCTTCGTCGATCAGCATATAGACCGTGCCATCTTCTGCGAGCAAGCCCACCGGCTGCCCATTGGCGATGCATTTTTGACCGCAATCGCGGTGTTTGTCGCCATGCTTGCCGACCTGCAAATAGCACGACATGTCGATGATTTCGCCGACTACGGTGACCATTTTGCCCGCAATCGGTTTTTCTCCGGTAATGGCCGAGGCCACGGTCTCTGTGCTCCAGAGGTTGTCGGCCGTAACCTTCTTGCCAACATCACCGGCCGGTTCACTGTATGATCCCTTAGTGGGCTTCGACCAATTGGGGAACAAAATTCCAGTCCCCTTGGCGGCGGCCGCCAGCCCGGCGGCAAAAAGCAACAGAACGCCGGTTGTTGCCGTCCTGCGAAGAATTTTCCCCTGGGGTCGTCGTGCCATTTCCAGCTCCTTTGAATTCGGGTCAATCTGCAACTGGCAAGCTCAAAACCAGATGCTAGTGGTGACTTGCGGTGAATGCAAGCAATGAGCTTGGCGCGTTAACCCGGGGTGCCGCGGTCTGTAAATGAATGCACAGGGCGCAGCCTCTTGTCGCTGCGCGACCCGGCCGGTGCTGGCGCACGCGGCCAGGCCACCCGGACCGGGTGGCCCGTCCGTCCCGGAGGGCGGGCGGGTTCCGCAGGAACAAGAGGCTCCGCCATTCGCGCTCCTGGCAGGATGATCTTCCGCCAATCTTGCGGCGCCGTGCGCCGCCAATTTGCGATCGCATGAATCGGCGGTGTTCAACCGAGGTGCCGCGGTCTGTAGGTGAATGCACAGGGCGCGGCCTCTTGTCGCTGCGCGACCCGGCCGGTGCTGCGCACGCGGCCGGGCCACCGGGCATGGGCGGCCGGGCCACCTGGACCGGGTGGCCCGTCCGTCCCGGAGGGCGCTCGCCTCAGGCCGCCGCCAGTTGCCGCAGAAACGACTTGCCGTCCCCGAGCGAAGGAGCGGCCTCGCGGCTGCCGAGATGTCGCCGCACGGCCCGTGCGATTGACCGCGCCGAGTGCGGGTCGAATGTCTCGTCAGGGACGACCAGATCGCGGACGTAATCGAGCTCCGAAGCCACGATCGAAAGGCCCAGGCTCCGGGCTTCGATGAGAGGCAACCCGAACGACTCGCACCAGGAGGGATGGATCAGGCATTTGCTCGAGCGATAAACGGCGGCGAGCTGATCGGCGCCCACGCGCCCGACGTTGTCGATGCGCAATCCAAATTGCCGCTTCTTCCGTTCGATCCATTCGCACAACCGGCGATTCTCGGCAGAATCCAGCGTGAGCCGCAACGACGGGAAAAGCCCTTCCTGCGACAACTGCGTCCAGGCGCCAATCAAATTCCGGTGATTCTTGTGCGGCTCGCCCGAAGCCACATAGCAGAAATCGACCGGTTCGAACGCCGAGCCCGTTGGCGCCTCGACCGACTGCGGAGGGCATTCAAACATTCCGGCGGGGACGAAGGGAAGAACACGGATCGCCGCCGCGGCCCTCAGCGCTTTTTCAAGCAACAGGCGCATCGACTCGGTCTGCACGATCCATTCGTCAACATGCGAGGCGAACAGGCGCACCCACAGGCGTTCCCCCCGCAGGCGGAGCCGCGTCCTCAACGGAAAATCCGCAAGATCAGTCGAGCTGACCAGGTGCCGATTATGCAGGAATACGGTGACTCTGCCCCGACAGGAGAACAGCGGGGGAAGATTGCCGAAGCACAGGACGTGACTGCGTTCGTCCGCCAGTTGTGCGAGGTTCCATTCGGCCATCCATCGTTCCCGCAGCGACGGCGAAACGTGCTGCACCGGCATTTCGCCCGGAAGCGCCAGAGGCAACTCGAGCCGCCGATCGAGGATGGCTGCGCCGCGGCCAAATGGCGAAAGTGACGCCAGCAATTCGACCAGCAGGGCTTTGCTCCCCCCGGTGTGCACGTTGGGTGCATGAATGATCAGGCGTTCGAACGCCATCGCTTTGCTCACTTTTTCCCGCCCCGGCAGACCACGCGAGGTCCGCGGAAATCGGACCGCATTCCCAGACTGTTGTCTGCGATTTCGAGCTATTCAACCGACGATCGCCAACGAGCCGGTGCTGCCGCGGCGCGCCGGGTCTACCGGCGTTCCGCACGCCCTTCGCCACCCGGCCCGTTCCCTCGGTGGCGACGCAGCATACGCGATGGGCCGGCAATCGCCAAGACCAGTTGTCAAAGGGGCCATTTGCGCGGGCGAGTAGTGGAATTCGTGAGAATTCCCTCAAGCGGAGGAGCGCCAGGGCGAGACGGAATTCTCATGAATTCCGCTACGAAGCCATGACGGAATTCTCACGAATTCCGCTACCGGGCGATGGCCCGGAAAACGGCGATTTGCGTTGGAGTTTCGCCGAATTTATAATGAATTCGTCGCGGATTCGGCGAGGGTCTGTGTGATCGTCTCGGTGCGCCGCGTTTTGATTCATGCATTGGTCCGGGCGGCGCCATGCAGCCGTGGAAGGCCATCATTGTCGCGGCCATTGTTGCGGGCGTTCCGGCGCCTGTGCGAGCCGACAAGGCCCCCGCATCGGTCGATCTGGCGGTCGATCAGGTGTCGGTGAAAGGTGGCCCCCGGCTTTTGGGTTCGGTTCTCGGGCGCGAGGCCGACGGCACGCTTGCCGTGGCGGTCGGTCGAGCCTGGCTGAAGAAATCGCATGTCCGCTTGTTCGAGCAGGCCCTGCGCGACGAGACGGCCGAAACGCGACTGGCTTTGGTCGAACTGCGCGATCGAATCGCCGAATGGCGCAAGGCGCGCGCCGGCCGCAAAGAGCTCGAGTTCTTGTTTGATAAGGAATCGGAGCGCGTCGAAAACGAGCTGAAAGCGATCGACGCGGGGACGCATCGGCAGGACGCTCCGTTTATGGTTCTGGACCTGGCGCCGGCAAAAATCGAGCGCGTCGTCATTCAACCACCGCAAAAAAAGAGCATCGCCCAGGCCGCGTGGCGCGAGAACCTGGCCGACGTCGAGACGCGCTCGGTGACGAGCCTGGCTCAGGAGCTGAAAAAGCAGAAGATCGAGCCCGACGACGATCCCGATGCATTGCTCCAATTGTTGCCACCGCGCCGGCAAAACGATGCGGCGTGGGCCGCTCGTAAGGCACTCGTCGAATATCGCTATCTGAAGACGCTCGATTTCCAGGGACAAGGCGACCTGCTGCTTCCGGCAGGCGGTGCGGCGAACCAGATTGACTTGGGCCAGGTGCTCACCGGCGTCATGAAATCTGGCGCCGGGCTATTTTCCGAATTGCTCGATCCTGATGGCGTGAGTGGGAAACGAAAACCTGCCGCGAACGGTTCTGAGAAATGGCTGGCCACCGCCGTCGAGACGGCCGAGGCCGAAGGCGTGGCCGGTTTTCGCGTGACGCGCGTCGATCCCGATCTGGCAGCCAAGCGAACGTCGGTCGAAACGCGCTTCGTCGCTCGGCTTCCGGACGGCGCGTGGAAGACCGTCTGGCAACGCACGGAAACAGCCGACGCTTCGAAGCCCAGGCCAGACGCCGAACAGCAAATCATGCAGGACCCGCAAGTGCAGGCGGCCCTCAAACTCGCCAAGTCGATCGGTTTGGGAGGCGACGACCAGGTCAAGCTGGCGGTCGGCTTCGGCGCGGCGACAATGGAGGCCCAAAAAGCGGCCGACAGCCGATTCTTCGAATTCCGCGACCGCTACCTGCGGCAGCTCGACACACCCGTGATGCGCGTTGCGCCCTCCGGCCCGGCCAAGGCGCACAAGAAGTGACCATGTGTTGCGATGGCAAACGATGTTGATGAATCGAAAACCAGAGTGGAAGTGCCCAGAGAAAGTCCCGAAGGGGCGAGATTCGATAGCCCAGGGCGCAGCGCAGCGAAGCCCTGGGTGCGCCACACAGCGCGATGCCAGCCCCAACGGGGCGGGATTCCACCGCGATCCCAGCGCCGCCATCACTGAGCGAATCTCGCCCCTACCTTCTAGACATATGTCCGGATCGTTGGGACTTC
>DATGKC010000021.1:0-12573 GCA_035294845.1 Planctomycetaceae bacterium
TGCGATGACTTTTCGGAACCGGCCGGCTCCAGGCATTCGATCATGCGGGCGGCCGTTTGTGCGCTGCGAAAACGATCGGCAGCCAGCAGGTCGTACAATTCAGTGCGCAGGCCGCGCAGCTCCGGATCGAGCAGTTGGCGGGCCGCCTCGAGGCTCCCCTCGCACAGCTCGGCCGCCTGGGCCGCCTCGCGTTCATCCACGGCCAACCCCTCCCGAAGCAAGAGTTGCCGGACGTCGAGTGCGCTCAGGGGCTGAAAGGCCACGACTTGCGAGCGCGAGCGAATTGTCGCGAGGAGCCGATCGGCGCTGGTGGCGACGAGGATTATGACGGAATGCGGCGGCGGCTCTTCGAGCGTCTTGAGCAGGGCGTTGGCCGACTGGTCGTTCAACAATTCGGCATTGTCGATGATCGCCATTCTTCGCCGCCCCGACATCGGTTTGAGCGACAGATCATGACAAAGCCCCTCTTGTCCCCGGACGTCCCGGTCGCCGATGAACTGCTTGAGGACCAATTCCCGTTTTCCCTCGAGCAGGCCCACGATGAAGAGGTCGGGGTGCGTTCCCGCGGCAACTTGCAGGCAGCTTGCGCAGCGGCCGCAGGATTCCAGATCAGCGTCCGCATGAACATCGCACAAAAGGCACTTTGCGAATTCGACGGCAAAGCGCTTCTTGCCGATTCCCGCCGGCCCGACGAAGGCATAAGTATGCGCCAGCCGATTGCCGGCCGCGCTGCGGCGGAGATTGTCGACTTGCGCACTGTGACTTAGAACATCATTCCACGACATTCCGTGAAGATAGCAATCTTGAGGATCAAGGCGGAGGGATGAGCGATGAATCGACGATTTTCGTTACGCATCCCTCCGCCAATCCGGCTTCTATTTCGCATCTTCCGAGACGCTCCCCTCGGTTTCGCTTTGGCGGGCGGGAGCCCCGCCGGTGACGGCGCCCCCCGATGATTGGCGCATCATTTCTAACAGCGACTTGATCTTGCCATGCACCGTCTGGCTGTTCTTGACGACCAGTAGTTCGTGATACTGGACGATCGAGCCGGTGCCTCCGGCGCTGTCCCATGATCCCGGCTCGATCGTTGTCGCAATCACATCAGCGAGCGAATCTGTGTGTCGCACAATCATTCCCAAGCCCAAGCCCATGCCCATGCCGCCCCCGCCACCCATCCCGCCGGCCGCACCACCTCCGGCCATCATCCCCGGGGCTCCGCCTCCCATGCCGGGTGCGCCCATCGCGCCTCCTCCCATGCCCATTCCGCTCATCATGGCCCCGCCCTTGCCGCGCGCTTTGCCGCCTCTACCCATCATGGCGCTCATGCGAGAACCGCCCGGCTCGTCGCCATTGCTCGCGCGCCCTTCTGCGCCCGCGCCGGTTTGCGGCAAAAGGTCGCGGATATTGTAGACTTGAACCTGATTCGCTTCGGCAGCCGTCGTGACGACGATCAGCCCATCGCGGATCGTATAACTCAATCCCAGCGGCTCTAGCACCAAATCGAGCGCCGCCCGCGCGGTGAGATTGGCGCGCTTGACGTGCAAATTGACGGTCTTTTCGGTCGCCAGCTCGGCCTCCTGGATCGAAGTGCGGTTGATCAGAATGTCGACATCTATCTGATCGCTGAGGAATTCCAGCGCATCGCTCAGCGGCATATCGCCCAGATCGATCTTCCCGATGCGCTTGGCCAGCTTGGCCTCGACCGCCGATCTCTCCTTGTCACCAACGGGCGCGACGGCCGCCGGTGTCGGCTTGCCCCCCTCCTTGGCGACCCCCTGGGCGATCGCCCGCGACGCCAACGGCGACACCTGTCCCTGCGGCCAGAAAGCGGTTGCCAAAAGTAGCGACGCGGCCAGCGCAGCAGCGGTTCCGAACGTGTAGCGCATGATGAGCCTCCTTTTGCGGATGTGATTGACGCGGGTGAAATGATTTGCCAGCTCGGCGGCGTCGCCGAATTCGTCGAGTGCCGCGCGGATCGCCTCGTCATGAGGCACACCGCGCGCCGCCAGCTCTTTGAGGCGCTCTTCGAGGTGATCTCGCAGCTCGTCGGCGATTTCGACGCGCTGCGCGAGTTTGAGCCGAAGAAACCGGCTCAGAAGCGAAAGGTACAGTTCAAAATCATGTTCCGGCATGTCGTCAACCTCACGTGGCAGGGCGCGGAGCCGGTCCCAGGATGGGGGCCAGCATCGTCCTCAGGCATTCGGCGTATTCGTGCCATTCGCGGGCTTGGGCGGAAAGCCGCTTGCGGCCGGGCTCCGTCAGTTCGTACCACTTGCGGCGCCGCCCGGTCGAATCGTCCCATTTGCAGCGGATCAGCTTGTCGGATTCCAGCCGATGCAAGAGAGGATAAAGCGTTCCCGCTTGCACATCGACCAGCCCGCGGCTGGCGTCGCGCAGCTCCTGCTGCAGCAGATAGCCGTACTTGCGACCGCCCGCGAGCACCGACAACACCATTAAATCGAGGCTCCCGCGCATCAGCTCGGGATTGAACTTGGTCATGCGTCGCTCCGGAAATGCTTCGTCGGGAAATGGCGGCCCAATAAAACGGGTGCAATAGATGGCACGTCTATATATAGCCACGCGATATATGTCTGTCAATCCGAAACCACCGGATTCGCAAAGGCCGTCGATTCACCGAGCCTGGCTTCAGGGCGCTTGCATCGCCGCTGCGAAACGGCCACGATGCATTCATAGAAGTCCGCCGAGTCGAGGAAAACAGAAAGACCAGGATGCCGCATCGGCTGATTACCGACCAGGAACGCTTCGAGGAACTGTGCGCGCACCTGAGCCAGGCCGGCGAGGTGGCGTTCGACACCGAGTTCGTTTCAGAGCACACGTACCGCCCTGAATTGTGCCTGTTGCAATTCGCCACCCGCGAGCGCTCGGCGGCCGTCGATCCGCTGGTCGTTCGCGATCTGTCGAGCTGGTGGACGCTGATGGCCAAAGCCAACATCGTCACCGTCGTGCACGGCGGGCGCGAGGAGGTGCGCTTTTGTCTGTGGTCGGCCGGCGCCCCGCCCACAGCGCTGTTCGATGTGCAGATCGCCGAGGGTCTTTTGAGCCGCAGCTTTCCCCTCAATTACAACGCGCTCGTCTCGCGGGTGCTGGGGGTGCGAACGCATGGCAAAGAGACGCGCACCGATTGGAGGCGCCGGCCCCTCAGCGACCGCCAGATCGCCTACGCGCTGGAAGACGTCGAGCACCTGCTGGAGATTCACTCGCGGCAATTCCAAGCGCTCGCGGCCCGCCGGCGGACGGAATGGGCCGGCGCCGAGTTCAATCGCTTTGTCGAAGACCTGGTGCTTGAACCGACTCGAGAATCGTGGCGGCGCCTGCCGGGCATCCAGAGCTTCTCGTCGCTGGACCTTGCCGTGGTGCGGGAGCTTTACGCCTGGCGCGAAGCCGAGGCGCTGCGCCGCGATAAGCCCATCCGCCGCATTCTTCGCGACGACCTGATCATCGAATTGGCCCGCCGGCAGCCGCACGACGTCGCCGATCTCCTCGCCACGCGCGACATGAACCGCTCGGATTACCGGCGTGCGGCTCCCGAAATGGTCGCGGCGATTCAGCGGGCCCTTGCCCTTTCGCCGGAACACCGTCCGGAAGTCAAGCGCAGCGAGAAAGACCAGGACGAACAGATTCTGGCGCAGCTCTTGAGCATCGCCCTGGCCAATCGCTGCGCCCAAATGGAAGTGGCGCAGGGGCTGGTAGGCACCACCGCAGACCTGCGGCATCTCGTCCGCTGGCACGTGTACGGCGACAAAGCCGGCGATGTGCCGCGGCTCATGCAGGGCTGGCGGGCTGAAGTCTGCGGCGATCTGCTCACCGATGTTCTCGCGGGGAAGATCGCGCTGCGAGTTGGCAACGCGCGTTCCGATCATCCGCTATTGTTCGAGCGGCGAGAGGGATCGCCGTAATTGGGCGCAAACCTCCGGCGGCGGTAGTGGATCAGCTTGATTCAAATGGGGCCAAAACCGAAAATCGCGTGGCTTCATTCATACCGCGATCATACCCTGCCGAGAGGATGGCGGGAAAGAGGAGGGCGAACGGTGTGGCCTCTTGTTCCTGCGGAAACCCGCCCGCCCTGCGGGACGGGCGGGCCACCCGGCTGGATATACTCGCGATTCAAAACGCGTCCTGCGCCCCGCAACCTTTGCCGGCGGTGGCATTCTGGTCATTCGCCCGTCGTCGCGATAAGATTCCGTTATCGCCGCTCACGTCTCGAATCAAAGCCTGCCTTTTTCCGCCATGCCCATTCCCAACGCCGTCATCTTGCGTGCCCCGGGGACAAACTGCGACGTTGAGACGGCGTTCGCCTTCGAAAAATGCGGCGCGCGAGCCGAGAGAATCCATCTGTTCCGCCTGCTCGAACGGCCTGAGCGCTTGTGCGATTTCCAGATACTCTGCATTCCCGGCGGATTCAGCTATGGGGATGACGTGGGCGCCGGAACGATTTTCGGCCAGCAGCTTCGTTCGCGGCTGTCGGATGCGCTGCGCGAGTTTCTGCGGGCCGACAAGCTGGCCTTGGGCATCTGCAACGGCTTCCAGGTGCTCATGAAATCGGGCATACTTCCCGGCGGCGTCGAAGACTGGCCCCCGCGCGGCGAGGCCAAGCCCGACGCGACGCTCACCTGGAACGACAATGGCAGATACACGGCCCGCTGGGTGCACTTGGCCGCGGGTGGAAGTCGCAGCACTTTCCTGACGGGGATCGAACACATCGAGCTTCCGGTGGCGCACGCCGAAGGGAAGATCGTCGTGCGCGACGAGCGCGTCTTGGCCGGCTGGCGCGAGGCGGGGCAGATTGCTCTGCGCTACCAGCCCGGAGACAATCCCAACGGCTCGACCGCCGACATTGCGGGACTTTGCGATCCGACCGGACGGGTGCTGGGGCTCATGCCCCATCCCGAGCGGCATATTCACGCCACGCAGCATCCGCAGTGGACGCGCCGCAAGCTCGACTCTGAGGACGGAGCGGGCTTAACCATTTTCCGCAACGCCGTCCGATACTTTGCGTGAAGTTCAGGCCACCCGGCGCGCGCGATAGCTCCACCACAATTGCTTGGGAAGCGAGCCCACGGCGATCACCAAAAGCTGGCTGCCGGCGAAAATGCCCAGATTTTGAAGGACTCCGGCCGTGAAACCGTACGAGTGCAGTCCCACGCCCAGCTCGTTCACTCCAAACCACGACCAGCTCGTAATGATTCCGCCCGCTACGGCCAGCACGGCCAGCCCGCGGCTCGCGACCATCTTGCCCCAGCGGGCGTGCAAAACGAGCGCGTTCCAGAGCACGATCAACAGGGCGCCGTTTTCCTTGGGGTCCCAACCCCAGAATCTGCCCCACGAATCATCGGCCCATAGCCCCCCCAGCACGGTCCCCACGAAGCTGAAGAAAATCGCGAAACAAAGCGTGCCGTAAATCATTCGCGAAAGGTCTTGTTCGACCCGCGCAGTGAGCGAGGGGGTCGCGAACCCGCGCAGGATATACATCACGCCGAGCACTCCGGCCAGCAGCGTCGTGGCGTAGCCCATGTTGATGATGACCACGTGCGTGGCCAGCCAGAATTGGGTGTCGAGCACCGCCTGCAAGACGGTGAACGTGTCGCCGTCGCCCGATAGAAAGTGCGAGATCAAGAGCGTCGCGAATCCGGTCACGCCGGCGATCACATTGCCGATTCCCGACCGGTAGAACAATTCGAAAATGAGGCACAACACGACGCAGCCCCAGCCGATGAAGACGGCCGTCGTGTACAGGTTCGTCACCGGCGGCCGGCCCGAGATGTACATCCGCGAGACGAGCGCAAAGCTGTGCACCGCCAGCGCAATAAAAATCACGCCGAGCGCCGCCCGATTCAGGGGCCCCGTCCAAACCAGCCACGACAGGGCCGCCAGCGCGAAGACGCACAGATACAGCACGGCTGAGTAATAGAAGGGGGCGAAATTGTTGAAGAACGACTCGAAATCAACGTGCGATGAAGCCATCTCGGCCGGCGGGTCCTTTGCCAATTGCCCCTTGTATTCGCGGACCGCCTGGTTGAACTCGGCCGCGTCTCCCTTGGCAAACGCCGTCAGAATCCGGCTCCAGGCGCTCGTCGCCGGGTCGGGATCCTGCCGGAGCAATTGGGTCTTGACGAGGCTCCGCGTCCAGGCCGTCGAGAACGGCTGCCACTCGAATTTTTCCTGCTTGTCGGATTTCTGCACGAGCGGGTCGCGCGAATCGACCTTGGTCGGCACAATGAGCGGCGGATGAACCGCCGCCAGTCTTCGCGGGGCATCCACGAGCGCCTCGCGGAACGCGGCCACGCGCTCCATCGCCTCCGGGTCGTGCGATTGCAAATCTTCAGAACTCGGGAGCCTTCCAATTTCGGGCGGGAGGAACGTTCCCTGCAAGAGTTTGATCTCGCGCATGCGGCGGTCGAGCTCGGCCAGCCGTCGCTGCAGCACCGTCAGCCGCTCGGGCGGCGTGTCGCGGGCCTCGGCCAGCTTCTTCGCGAACTCCTGAATATGCGGCTTGAGCTCTACGGCCGAATACAGGTGCGATTTGCGCGGCCCCAGTTGAAACAGCTCGAGCACATCCGGGCTATCGATCCAGAAGACCTTGTAGTCTTGAGCCAGCTCGGGATTCATGGCCACGTCCAAGAGCCAGCGCACCGCCGGCTGTGTCTGCCCTTTCTCGTCGGTGAACGTTTCTTTCCACGAGACGATCTTCAGCGAGTTGCGCGCGAGCGTATCGAGGGGCTTGACGCGACCCTGATAGACAATGGGAAGCTTGCCGGCCTCGTAAAAATTGAAGGCGTCGCCCGGCACGCGCGGCGGCTGCGCTTTTCCGAGAACGTAGGCGGCAAACAATACGACAACCGCCCACGGAAACAGCCGCGCCAGGCGCGCGCCCAAAACGCTTCGGCCGGCATCCGTTGCGCCCGCATTCGAAGAACTGTTGCTGCCATTCTCAATGGGAACGTGTGAGTCGAGCAAATCGACCGACCGTTGCCGCAGTCCGCCGTGGAGTGCGTCGGCCGCCGGCGCGCTTTTGTCAACAGGCACATCGCCGGGGTCGCGGCGTTTCAGAAATCGCAGCAGCGTCACCGTGAATTGGAACAGCATTCCCACGCCGACGATCATGCACGAGACGTAGGGAATCATCCAGCCCGTATTGGCGACGACTTGCAGGCCGGTCGTTTCGGCGCCGGTGTCAGGGTCTCTGGAAACGCTCGATTGATAAAACGTCTCGCCCGCGAACCGCAGAGGATTATTCATCCAGATGTGGACCTGCCGGTCGACGTGCCGCGTAGGATCGACCAACCGCACGTCGGACGAATAATTGCGCGTCATCTCGCTGCCGAGGTAGTTGTCGGCCCGCACGTCGGCAAGCTGCAGCGAGTAGGGCTTATACGTCCGCTTGAACCGCAGCGAGACATCGTAGGTCTTGCCGTCGGCGGTCACCTTTTCGGAGATGCCCTGCATCGAAAGGAAGAATCCCACGAGGTACGTTCCCAGCGATTCGTCAGTCCCCTTTCTGAGCAACTTCACGTAGGCCGACGACATGTCGATCTTCGAATCAGCATCGGTGCCGGTGCCGGGATCGAGGTTGCCCACCACCCAATCCTTGCCCGTTCCGGAGGTGGCCGGATTGTCGTCATGGGCGCTCGGGCGGCGGGGCCGGGTCGAGTTTTTGAGGAACCGCACTACTTCGACGTCGAAGGGAAGGTCTTCGTGCCGAATCACTTTTTCCCCCGGTTTGCAGCCGATGAAGCGCTGCAATACCTGAGGGAGCGGCTCGAAAAGCCACCGGGGAAGAAACGAGTGCTGCAATTGCGAGCTGCCGAGCAATATCGATTGCGGGATCACGACCACCTGATCTTCGTCGCCGTAGGACGGGTCCACGATGGCCAACTCGCACGTGTGCAAATCCTGCACGAAATTGACCGTCTCGCCCTCGGTGATGTGCATCTGGTTCTCGACCGCAAACGTCCCGACCAGGAGCTCGCTGAGCATCATCAGACCGATGCCCGAGTGCAAAAGCACAATGCCCGCGCGTTTGCGGAATACGAGCCAGCAGCCCCCCAGCAGCACCAATCCGGCAAACGTGCCCTGCAGAAGCTGCCACAGGATGCGCATCGACGAATCGCCCAGCGAAGCGCGGTCGCCTTCATAGAACAGCCACAGGGCCAGCCCCCCCATCGCCGCCGAAAGCGCTGCCAGGGAGCGTCGTTCGATGCGTCGCTCCGGGGAAAGAAGCGTCACCAGATAGACGCCCGCGATCGATAAACCCAGAAGGGCAACTTTCACCACAACCCACAACGTCGACCATTCGAAGAAGGGAAGCCCCTGCAATCCGTCGCTCGTTCCCCCCAGGATCACCAGCCACGTCACGAGGCAGCCCAGTGCGATGACGCCCAGCCCCGTTTTTAATCGCGACCCCGATGATTGCACCGTGAACCGCACGGCGTGGGCCGCAATCAGATTCACGGCCATCAAAAAACCGATAAGCCAGCCGCCGGGAAAGTAAAACCCGCCGCTGATCGGCCTCAGATCCGGAAACTTCTCATCGGAAAAGAAGGCCTTGGGAAAGAAGACCGAAAAGTCGATCCAGGCAATGGGCGTGCGGAAATATTCGCGCACGACGACCCAGATGTCTTTTTGTGTCTGGGCCATTGTTCCCGCGAACACGATGAAAATGGCCAGTCCAAAAAGCGCGACGGTCAATTTGAGCGAGGCCAAGGGCGACAACGCGGTGCGCAGCGCCGGCCGGATCACCGAACCCTCGCCCGGCCGAAAACCGCCTTCCGTTGGTCTATCGCGATCCACCGCACTGCCTCGCGCCATGACGCTCCCTCAATCGACTTTGGAAAACCGAATGGACTTGACGAACTCTTCGAAGCGGGGTTTCTCGCGCGCCGCAAGATCGGCATCGCCCTTGAGCTTAATGAACCATTGCTTCCCTTGCGCCTCGAAAATGACACCCAAAATCGTTTCGCGCGGCGAGCTCCCCTCGGGCCCCACCAGCTCGACATACGTGGCGTCGCTTTGATCGACAGGAATGCGACGCAGCTCGCTTTCGAGTGCCGCCCCCTCCAGCGGAGCGAGCTGCAACTGGCTTCGCCAGCGGTTGATGTTGGCTGCCAGGTCGCCCCCGGCGCTGCTGATCGAGATCGTGGCCTGCCGGCGGCCCTCGCGCACTTCATAAGCGGCCGCCTGCATGGGACCGGCCCTTACAGACGACCAACCTTGCGGCAGCTTGCTGGTAAAGGGCACCTGTGCGCGGCCGGCGGCATCGGCCGGCTGCCGTACCGCGCCTTGCGGCGCCTGCCGGGCCGGGCCGGCAAACGGCGCGCCACCCTTCTGTGACAGAGTTCCCTCAAACTGAACAACCCAGGCATCTGCCCCCGCAACTTCGATTTTGATTGCATCAGGCGCCGACAGATCGGCCTGCGATAGCGGCCCAAGTTGCAACTGGTCGCGCCACCGGTTGATGTTCGTCAAAACGTAGGCATCGAGGCTGCCGTCGCCGGTCGGCAAGGGAATCACGCTCAATTCGAGGCCTCCGGCGGCAGGGATTCGCAACGTCGTATAGCGCATCTTGGAATCCGAGCCCTCATCCACCCAACCCTCCGGCAGCGTCCATTCCGGTCCTTTCCCGTCGAATCGGAGCGACTGGATGAACTGCGCAAACGACTTCGACTGTTCAATAACGGCCTCGCTGGGCCCGGTCATTTTGAAAAACCACGTCGTTTTGCCTTGCGGGACGATGGCACCCAGAAGTCGGCCGGGCTGGCCTCGCTCTGAACCAACGCCTGCTGGCGAATTCGGCCGTTCGGAAGCTTTTCTCTCGCGCGGAGGAGGCTTGGCAACCGTATAGCGAGTAATTTCTTCCGCCTTTTGGCATCCGGCCAGACAAATGAGTGCCAGGCCAAGACTTACGGCAAGTCGCCGCGGCAGGCACTTTGTCAAAACTCGATCGTGCCGGACGGTGAGGCGATCAGGCTGAGCTGAAACCATAGGTGCCATTTTTCCCGCACCGGACGGCGGGCTTGCGGATGAAAGAGCGATTCAAGGGCGCGGCGGACGACTTGGGGACCAAAGAGCACCCAAGCACTCCGGGATCAAAGGCGGGCCAGCCAATTATTATAGGCCCGCCGCGACAAAAAAGTACACGAAAAATCCGCGAGCGCCAAAATTTGGGTTCCTCTAGATTACCCCAACGGGACTCTGTCCCGAAGCCCAAGACCGATTCACCTGTCGATGGCGCGCGCGGGGACGGTTGGACTCAAGATGAATTTTCCCCAGAGAGGAAGATTTTTGAGATAATTCGGCGGAAAACTGTGCGTGTTCATTCCCGGATAGAGCTTTTTATAGACGCGGGCGCCGAGTTTGTCGAAGAGCGCGGCACACCGCTCGGTGTACGCCACAGTGCTCGAATGCTCAGCCGCGCCGCACACCACGACGATGCCTTGCCGCCGGTGTTCGGGCTCCGACCGCATTTCCGGCGTGGGTTGTTCTAAACGGCTGCCCGGCGACAGGATGATGGCGCCGGCGAAACGCTGGGGATAGCTCGCGGCAAGTTCGGCGGCGACCCAGCCTCCTTCTGAGAAGCCGAACAGAACGATTTGTCCTTCGGCGGGAGTCACCCGGTCGGACGTTTCCTTCAGTGCCGCGTCGATGCGGGCCAAATCGCGCACCGGATCCTCCGACCAGACGAAATTGCGCTTTCCGCGAGCGAGCGTTCCCGATACCCCCAGAAAGGCCACGCCCATCTTGTCGGCCAGAACCTGGTACGTCTCCCGATCAACAAAGCTGCTCGCGTTGGCCGCCATACCGTGCAAGCCAATAAAGATCGGCAGCGGACGGCTGAGGTCCGAGCCATGAGGCAGGACAAGCGAAGTCTCTGAGAGATTCGTCGCCTCCCAGTATTGTTGATAGATCGAGAGATAGCGCCAGAGTGTCGGCCACCTCGGATCCTTGCGGACTTTAATCAAGTCGCTGTCGCGGCTCGTCCATTCGGCATTCGAATCTTCATCTTTGGCTCCGGCTTGCAGCCAATAAAGGGCCGCCGGCACGTCCTCCGCGCGAGCATAGTAGCAGGCCAGGTTGTAGCGTCCCCTGTCGGTCTTAATGACCGAAAGGTACTGGCATTGAATTGCTGTCTCATAATCTCGAATTTGATAATAGTGCTGCGCAGCAGCTTCGAGGTGCTGAGGATCAATCTGTGCCAAATCGGTGGCTGTCAAACACTCGCTTGGCGCCGGCGGCCTGGGCAATTGCAAGGGAGGTTCCGGCAGCGGATCGCCCGCGTTGTACTCCACCATTTCCGCCGGAGCTCCTGGATCAACGTCTTCCTTGATGATTGTCCAGACGGCGTTGAGTCCCAGGCCGATGAGAAGGCCCAAGAGGGCCACAAACGTGAAACAGCCCGCGCCGACCCAAAGAACCACCTTGGCGGCCGATGGTCCATGCGGCTCATTGTCCGCCGAATCATCGTAAGGCGCGGCTCGCGGCCCTTTTCTTGGCGGCAAATTCTCAAAAATGTCGGATGGTTCATCCTGCATAAAAGTCGGTGATCCTGAATCAACAGCGGACGTTGAACAATTGAAATCCTCCGCCGGCGAGCGAGCGGCTTAAGATTCGAATATAGCAGACGCGCCGCGGCAATACTGCTGGAGCTCAGGCTTCGCCGTGCGCAAACTTGGCCCTGATGACCATTTGCTCAATCAACCGCGACAGCCCGCTCTCACCACGAGGTCAAACCGCGCAGGCTGAAGCCGGGACTCCAGCGCGCCGGTTGGCGGGGTCAGAGCGATCGCTGGAATTGACGCTTCCGCAGCGGGCACGACTTCTGCACTGGTTGGGCATTGCCGGAGTTTTTGTTCGAGCGATGGCCCCGTGAATTGCGCGCTCGCGGTGCACTGGTGCTGTTCGGCCGTGTCCGGGGCCATCGTTTGCCGACATGCGATTCATGTCGTTTCAACGTTTGGTGCTCTCAACAAAAAGTGAGAGTTCAGCTTGGCTTGCGCCACTGACCTCGCCACCCTGCTGGAGCCACGCTACCCGTCGTGGCGTAGGTTTCCCAACCTGCGACGTATTTTTTACGTGCTCAGGATCGGCAACCTGAGGGCATGGAACGTCAACTGATCACATGCTCGCGCGATCCTTGAACTTTCGCCAAGGCGTTGCGCGGGTCGACGATCAAGCGGGCCTGCTTGTGCACCAGGCCCCAATCGACGGCCGTGTGATCGGTGACGATCAGCACGCAGTCTTGGGCCGCCAGGTATTGCGGCGTGAGCGGCTGGCTCGACAGCTTGATGTCGTGCTTGCGCAT
The DNA here is from genome assembly GCA_035294845.1 of Planctomycetaceae bacterium. Taxonomy (GTDB): domain Bacteria; phylum Planctomycetota; class Planctomycetia; order Planctomycetales; family Planctomycetaceae; genus JACQFH01. The sequence goes on from DATGKC010000021.1 coordinate 12,317, forward strand.
TCGCGGCATGTGCGGGATGTGGGGATCGTGATACGACAACTCGGCCCCCAGGTGCAACAACTCTTCCATGATTTCAAATGCCGGCGACTCGCGAGGGTCATCGACGTCTTTCTTGTAGGCGATGCCGATGACGGCGATTTTTGCACCGTGCACGGCGCGGCTCGTGCGGTTGAGCCCGCGAATAACCTGGTCGACGACGTAGCCCGGCATGCGGGCATTGACTTCGCCCGCCAGCTCGATGAATCGCGTATTGAGCC
>DATGKC010000022.1:0-2028 GCA_035294845.1 Planctomycetaceae bacterium
GCTCTTTTTGAATGCGGGCGTGCTCGGCAGAGCCGGGCTTGTGCATTTTGAGCTCGTCTTGCAACTGCTTGGCGGTTTCGGCCATCGTCCGCAGCGACTCCTGGGCGCGTTCGGCATCGCGCTTGAATTCCTCGTTTTTGGCCATCAGACCCCGGTGGCCGGCAAAGACCTTGCTCATGTCAACCACGGCAATCTCATTCGCGTTGGGTTTGCCATCGTCGGCACTGAGCCCTGCGCCGCCTTTGGCCCAACTGAACCCGAGCAGGCCCGCCAGAACGACCGACATGCCTGCATAAATCATGTTCTTGTTCATCAGCATCTCTCCTATCGCTAAATAAGGCTGATATTTTTCGGCGAACCGCAATCTCATCGTACCCCGGCGATTCATGAGAATGCCACCCCGGCCTCCCGCCGCTGAACGTCAAACCCAAAATCACGGCGCGTCGGGCCGGGACGCCGACCGGGCGCACTCCGGCTTGCGGATTTCCAATTTTCATGCTTGACAGCCGGCAGGCGACTTGTATCATTGAGTTAGTACAAGTGCTACGCGGTCCTGGACTCGGCGAAAACGGCTTCGTGCAAATTCACATCTCCACCAATGACGGCGTGCCGATCTATGTGCAGATCGTCAACCAGGTCAAATACCTGGTCGCCTCCGGTCGATTGGCCGCGGGGGCCGAGCTCCCGCCGATTCGCGTGCTGGCCGAGCGGCTCATCATCAATCCCAACACGGTGGCGCGGGCCTACCGCGAGCTCGAATCGGCAGGCGTGGTCGAGAAACGGCGCACCGCCGGGACGTACGTTTCGGATCAGGGCTCTCCGCTGGCCCGGCGCGAACGAGTCAGAATTCTTACCGGACGCATCGACGCATTGCTGGCCGAAGCGCGGCAGATGGACATCGGCTTCGACGACGTCGTCAAACTGGCCCAGCAACGCCACGCGGCCATGCAAGGCCCATCTCACGAGGAATGATCTCATGCCAGACCCGTTTCCCTCTTCGGCTCCGCCGATCATCGACATCCGCCGCGTCACGCGGAAATTCGATAACAACATGGCGCTCGACGACGTGACGCTGTCGGTCCCGCGCGGCGGCGTCTTCGGCCTCATCGGCGGCAACGGCGCCGGCAAGACAACGCTGATCAAGCACGTTTTGGGCATGCTCAAGGCGCAATCCGGCACGGTCCAGGTGTTCGGCCTCGATCCGGTGCAAAACCCGGTCGGAACGCTGGGCCGCATCGGGTACCTGTCGGAAGACCGTGACCTGCCCAACTGGATGCGAGTTGGCGAGCTGATGCGCTATACACAGGCCTTCTTCCCGAGTTGGGACGAGGCCTACGCCGAAGAGCTGCGAGTGGCGTTCGATCTCGACAACAACGCGAAAGTCAAAACGCTCTCGCGCGGCCAGCGGGCGCGAACCGGCCTGCTGGTCGCCCTGGCGCATCGGCCCGAATTGCTCATTCTGGACGAACCCTCGTCAGGGCTCGACCCCGTCGTGCGCCGCGACATTCTGGGGGCCATCATTCGCACGATCGCCGAAGAAGGACGCACCGTCTTTTTTTCATCGCATCTGCTCGATGAAGTCGAAAGGGTCGCCGACCGCGTGGCGATCATCCACCAGGGGCGGATCATGCTCACCGCATCGATGGACGAGCTGAAAGAGACGCATCGCCGCGTCACGCTGCGATTCAACCAGTCGCTCGATCGGGCGCCGCTGTTGGTCGGCACGCTCTCGTGTGCGGGCGAAGGCCCCGAATGGACGTACGTGTGCCGCGGAGAAAGCGAGCAGCTCAAGCGCGCCGCCGAGGCGATCGGCGCAACGGTCGTCGGAGATGCTTCTCTCACGCTCGATGAGATTTTCGTGTCCAGGATTCAGGCTTGAGGCTGCCGATGAAGGCCAAGGTCACAATCCGCCGAGGCGTCGTGGCCAAGACTCTACTGTGGGAGTTCTGGCGCCGAGGATGGCTTCACTTTCTGATCGCACAGGTGGCCAATTTGGGCGTCTCGTCGATCGTGTACGCATCGCTCGTG
>DATGKC010000023.1:0-5448 GCA_035294845.1 Planctomycetaceae bacterium
CCTCCACCGACACTCAGGGCTGCTTCCGGTTGATACGACCAGACACCGGGTGGGAATTGCACCCACGGAAACTCCAAACCTTTCACGACGCACACCACGGATCGCACGGACAACACGGATGGGCCTGTCCGTCCCGCTCCCAATCATCAGTGATATCCGTGAAATCTGTGGTTCAAAAAATCGACAGGAGAATTTGAAACACAGAGGCACCGAGGACACAGAGAACGAGCATGGCGCCAGTCGACCGCGTGCGATCGAAAACCGACTTTGCCGCGCCGATCGGCCCAACTTTTCTGTCCCAATTTTTCCTGTCACATTTTTTGTCGTACCGGCGATTGGTATACGGCGCAGAAGAATTTTTTCGTGTGTTTCGCGTGTTTCGTGGTTCCATCCGTGATGACTAACCGCGGTCACTGCGGCGCAGAACGCCAAAACAAAACAACTGACCGAATTCACCCATGAAATTCTTCGCGCGGGGGCGCCGACACCGGTCGCATGCGCCGCGGCGCTCTGACGCCCCCCCTCGATCCCCCGTGAACGGGGGAAGGGAATGAGGCGGAGCGCCCGTCACCATCAAGCCGGCACTGGCATGGCTTTTGCAAACTTCGCGCAATATTTGCGTCTCATTTTTTCGCCGTGGCAGCTATTTTGATTTTCTTTTGCGAATCTGCGTGTATTGGGATTGTCGAATTCGCATTTGGGATCAAAATTGAAATAGGGGACTTTTCTTTCCGAACGAGTCCCATTCCCATGGCAGCGCGCAGAGTCTAATAGGAGTCGCCATGCGGATTGCGCGCGTATGGCAGGCCGATTATTTGCGGTTTCAGGAGGCCAAACTGTGAGAATCCTGCGCGGGACGGACGGCGAGCTTTTCGAGCGCAAATTTTCATGCGGCGGGCGGCGCACACAGACGGTTCTCCTTGCCGCGTCGTGGATTACGATCGAAGTCTCCCGCTTGCGGCGTCCAATTTTCGTCGCTCCGTTTCGGCGCCGCCTTGAGCTTCTTTGGGCGCGTTGACCTCCTTTGACGAATTCTCGAGGAATATTGAGGTTTTGCTTGACCTTCTTTGTGACCTTCTTTGTGACCTTCTTTGTGAGCTTCTTTGTGAGCTTCTCTGGCGCTGTTGACCTTCTTTGGCGCAAGAGTGCGCGGCGTTCGAGTCCCATTGCATTTTTAGCTTTGATCGTCTGCGGAATAATCACCACAAAAGCCTGCGCCGTGCCCCCCGAGACACCGAAAATGCCTGTCACCGACGACTATCACGGCGTTTCCGTCACCGACGATTACCGCTGGCTGGAAGACGGGAACGACCCGGCGGTGCGAAAATGGAGCGATGCGCAGAATGCGCACGCCCGCGCGTTTCTCGATCATTTGCCGCACGTGGCGGAGATTCGCGCGCGGGTGACCGAGATCATGTCGGCCAAGAGCATCATTTATTCGAGCGTCGAATACCGGCGCGGGACGCTGTTTGCAATCCAGCGCGAGCCCCCGAAACAGCAGCCGTTTTTGATCGTGGTCCCGTCGCTCGATTCCCTCGAATCGCTGGCTGGGACGCGGATCCTGGTCGATCCGAATGCCATCGATTCCAAAGGAGCGACGTCGATCGACTGGTACGTCCCCTCGCCGGACGGGAAACTGGCGGCCGTTTCGCTTTCGCACGCGGGAGCGGAAGTGGGAGACGTGCACGTGTATGAAACGTCGAGCGGACGCCAGGTGCACGAGGTCATTCCGCGCGTCAATACGGGGACGGCGGGGGGCGACCTGGCCTGGATGCCCGACGGCAGCGGCTTTTTCTACACGCGCCATCCGCGAGAGGGGGAGCGGCCGCCGGCCGATATCGACTTCTATCAGCAGGCCTACTTCCACAAGCTCGGCACGCCGACGGAAGAAGACCGCTACGAGATCGGCAAAGATTTTCCGCGCGTGGCCGAGATCGAATTCACGATGCACGAAAAGTCGGGGACGCTTTTGGCGACCGTTCAAAACGGCGACGGAGGCGAATTCGCCCATTACTTGCGCTCTTCCGACGGAACATGGAAGCGATTGGCCGACTTCGCCGATCGAGTCATTCAGGCCGCGTTCGACCGCGACGGCGATCTCTTTTTCATCTCGCGGGTCGGCGCGCCTCGCGGCAAGATCGTGCGCGTGCCCCTCTCGAACCCTGATCTGGGCGGCGCGAAGACGATCGTTCCCGAAGGACCAGACACGATCGTCACCAGTTTTTATCACGCGCCCCCCAGCCTGCTGGCGACCGAAAAGCGGCTGTTCGTCGTCTATCAACTGGGAGGGCCTTCGGAGCTGCGCGTTTTTGACCTCGAAGGCAATCGCCTGGAAGGGCCCCGGCAGCTCGCGCTGTCGGCGGTGGGGGGCCTTACGAAGCTGGATGGCGACGACGTGCTTTTCAGCAACATGTCTTATGTCGAGCCGCTGGCGTATCGCCGCTTTCGCGCCGACTCCGGAAAGACAGAGCCGACCGGGCTGGCGACGAAATCGCCGGTCGCTTTCAGCGGCGTCGAAGTCGTCCGCGAATTTGCGATTTCCAAGGACGGAACGAAAGTCCCCGTCAATATCATGCTTCCTGCGGGGGCCAAACGCGACGGGGCCAATCCGATGCTTGTCACGGGCTATGGGGGCTACGGCGTCAATTTGACTCCTGCCTTTAGCGCGGTCCGCAAAGTCTTGCTGGAGCAGGGAGTCATCCTCGCTGTGGCCAACCTGCGCGGGGGAGGCGAATACGGCGAGCCGTGGCACTTGCAGGGGAACCTGACGAAAAAGCAAAACGTCTTCGACGATTTCGCCGCGGTGCTGCGCCATGTCGTCGACCGCCGCTACACGTCCCGCGAAAAGCTCGCCATCGAAGGAGGGAGCAACGGGGGGCTCTTGATGGGGGCCACCTTGACGCAGCATCCGGAGCTGGTGAAGGCGGTCGTGTCTCACGTGGGGATTTACGACATGCTGCGCGTCGAGCTGTCGCCCAACGGAGTCTTCAATATCGCCGAATTTGGAACGGTCGCGAAGGCCGACCAGTTTCGCGCGCTGTACGCCTATTCGCCGTATCATCACGTCGTCGAGGGAGCGCGCTATCCCGCGGTGCTGTTTTTGACGGGGGCCAACGACCCGCGCGTCGACCCCATGCAGTCGCGGAAAATGACGGCCCGCTTGCAGGCGGCCAGCTCGGCGGACGCGACCGTACTCCTGCGCACCAGCTCCGACTCGGGTCAGGGCGCGGGGACGGCGCTTTCCGAGCGGATCGAGCAGACCGTGGACGTGGACGCGTTTTTATTTGAAGAACTGGGCGTCACGTATCGCGAGCGGTCGAAGGACAACGACCGCAGAAAATAGAAACGAAGCTCCAAGTCACTCCTTACTGGTCTCCGACTTTTTTCCCGCCTTCACCGTTTTCGACTTCTCGCCCTTTCGCTTTTTCGTCTCGCCCTGTCGTCTCGCCCTTTTTTCGGCGCCTGCCCACTCGTTCATGGCTTCGGCTTCACGCCGGCGCATGAGACGTTTTTCGCGCGGCGTCGTGTCGTCGTAACCGCACAAATGCAAAAGTCCGTGAACCAGGTACAGCGCCAGCTCCTGTTGCCAGCTCGTTTCGTGATCGCGGGCATTTCGCAGCGCGGTTTCGGCGCTGATGATGATTTCGCCGTCGAGTTTCTTCCCCGCGCCGCGGCGAATTCGCCCATTCGGCTCCCCGCGCTCTTCGAACAGAAAGCTGATCACATCGGTCGGAAAATCATGTTGCAAATACCGCCGATTGACGGCATGAATCTGCCGGTCGTCAACGATGGCGACGCTGAGCTGTGCCGAGGCCACTTGTTCTCGCGCGAGAACCGAGCGAGCCAACCGCTTAATCCCGGCGCCGCCGATGCGCAGTGCGCGTTGGCGATTGGCGACCGAGATCGAATACGCGGCCATCATGGGGTTCGCTGTCAGAAGGACGTTTTGGTCAAGCCGCCTTGCCCGGTCTCTTCAGGCCGTTCGCGGCTCGGGATACTTGACGCGCCCGTGGTACATGGCCGTGAGCGATTTCGTCAGGCTCTCTTCGATGCGGCTGAGCTCGGTGATGGTGAGCCCGCACTCGTCGAACTGCCCGTCGAGCAGGCGCCTCATGGCGATATCGTGCACCAGCCCTTCGATCCGGCTGGGGGTCGGCTCGCTGAGCGCGCGGCTGGCGCCTTCCACGGCGTCGGCAATCATCAAGACGGCCGTCTCGCGCGTCTGAGGTTTCGGGCCTGGGTAGCGGAAGTGCGATTCGTCGGCGTCGGTGCGATGGTCGGGCTGATCTTCGGCTTGCCGCGCCGCCTCGTGGTAGAAGTATTCGACCAGGGTCGTTCCGTGATGCTGTTCGATGAAATCGACGACGGGCTGGGGCAGATTTTGCTCGCGGGCCAGGTCGACGCCGTCCTTGACGTGGCCGATGATAATCAGCGTGCTCATGGCGGGAGCGAGATGGTCGTGGCGATTTTCCCCCGCCGTCATGTTTTCGACGAAATAGTGCGGCTTGAGCATCTTTCCGATGTCGTGAAAATAAGCGCCGACCCGCACCAACAGTCCATTGGCGCCGATGGCGTCGGCCGCCGTTTCGCCGATGCTGGCGACTGTGATCGAGTGGTTGTAGGTACCCGGCGCGCGACGGACCAGCTCCTGCAACAGCGGATGCGAAACATCTCCCAGCTCCAAAAGGCTGATGTCGGTCACCGCGCCGAACGTGGCCTCGATAAAGGGAAGGCTGCCGGAGATGAGAAATCCGGCGGCCAAGCACCATCCGGCGCCGCGCAGGCTGGCGACCCAATGCGACAGGTCGCGCCACACCGGCACGCCCCAGGCGTTGTCGAGCGCGATGATCCCCTGATTTTCGACGACCGTCGTCCCCCAATAGATCACGAAATACGTCACCGCCGACCACAATCCCACCACCACCAGCGTCGATCGCGACGAAACGCCGCGAAGCAGGATGGCCGAGGTCGCGCACACGCTCATCAACACGGTAAAGCGCCCCAGGTCGGCCCCCGTCGAGACGGCGACGATCAGGCTGAGCGCGAACGCCGTCAACGTGGCCAGCATCTGGCTGTAAACCACGGCGCACACCATGACGCACGCCAGCACGGGACCGATCTCGGCCCGCCACGGGTCGCTCGAAAGGCCCCGACCCAGCGCCACGGCCAATACGAACATCGCCAGGTAGAGACTCAAGCGGCGCAGGTCCCAGACCAACAGCCGCTCGCTGTGGATGAGGTAGTAGCCAATCAATATGGCCAGCACGAGCAGCATCCCAAACACGATCGCCACCCGCGCCGTTCGCTCATACAGACTGACGCGGAAATCGAGCACGTCGTATTCCGCCTGCAACAGTTCGAGCCGCGCTTCGTCGATCGCTTCCCCGGGCTTAACGAGCAGATTCCCCGTATTGTAAACGTCGAGCACTTCAGGCTCTTGGTCGCTGG
>DATGKC010000024.1:0-3292 GCA_035294845.1 Planctomycetaceae bacterium
GGACGGCAACGCCGCATACATGCTGTATTTCACGTCGACCGATGGAATCCACTGGGACAAGCCCGACCTGGGCGTGATGGAGATCGGGGGGCGGCGCGACCACAACATCGTCTTCACCAGCGACCTGGTTGCCGCCAATCCGGCAAACTCATACGGCAAGAGCCCCTTCGTCGTGCCAAGCCGGCCGATGCCGCCTCAGGGCAAGAAGGCGTTTTTCTGGGGCGTGAACAAGCACCCCAAGCCCAAAAACGCCAGCGAAAAATTCGTGGCGTTGGCGATCGTGCAAGACCACCGCCGCGGCGCGCACATCGTCACGTCTCCCGACGGAATTCACTGGTCCAGCGCGAACGCCCCCTTCTGGCAGACGCCCAATGATGTCTCCGGCTTCGGAGACGACTGTCTCATGCACATGATCTACGACAAGGCGAAAGAGAAGTGGGCCCTCTATCGCCGCATCATTCCGGAATTCAGCGACCACATGGTAGCCGACCAAAACGACTGCGAACGGCAGCCGGTCGATCGCTACTATCGCTCGTATGCCTACGCCGAAAGCGACGACCTGCGCGAATGGAAGAACCACCAATTCATCCTCAGCATGGATGCTGACGATCCGCCCGATACCGAGCTCTATCAATTTGGCTGTCATAAGTTCGGAGAGACTTATGTCGGTTACATGAGCGTCTACTATTTGCGGCTTCCGCAGCCGGTGAACATTCACCTGGCCACGAGCCGCGATGGAATCAATTTCACGCGCGTCGCGCGCGGCCAGCCCTTCATCCCCTCGGGAGCTTTGGGATATTACGACTACATGGCGATGGCCTGCTCGCAGCCCGAGCCGATCGTCGTGGGCGACACCGTCTACATCTATTACGTCGCCGCCAATTTCCCGCACACCGTCGATGTGGCGAGGGATCCAGGCGTTCTCCAGTGCGGCGCGGCCCTGGCGACATTCAAGCGAGACCGGTTTGCCTCGCTGGAAACGAGCGATCTGGACCCGGGGCCATGCCGCGTCGTGACCAAGCCCTTCGCCGTCTCGCACCCGAAACTGTTTCTGAACGCGGCCACGTGGGGGAAAGGTTCTCTGCGCGTCGAAGCGCTCACGCGCGACTGGCAGCCGATTGCCGGCTTCACGCAGCCCGAGGCCCGCGACGTGCAGGGGGATGCGCTCGACCATCCGGTGCGATGGAAGGACAACGCCGATTTGAGCAAGCTGCTGGGGAAAGAGATTCGGCTCAAGTTCTACATGACCCGTGCGCGGCTCTATGCGATGACGCTGAGCAACGAAGAAAGAAAGCCCGGCCCGGTGGAAAGCGACTACCAAGAGAATCAACTCCTCGACTCGGCCCCCAAGCTGAATTAAGCGTTGGAGTTCAGCCTTCAGGCTGCGCGATGTGACCGGGTGGTGAGCGCCGGCTGTCATGGCGGGGTGAGCGAGATATTGCTCAACGCCAAGCTGCTCAGGCAAAAGCCTGAGCTCCAGCCAGGCTAATGATCCCAACCGGTCACGGAGATGGGGACGACCGGCGGCGGTTCGACGCGGCCCAACAGCCGGTCGGCATCGCGGAGGCACCGGCGGCGGAGGACGATCCAGAGCGCCGTGTACAGCGCGAAGTTCACCAGCCACAGCCACGCGAACGGTGAGAGCTGTTCTTCGCCCATCGTCCGGATCGACCGGAGTGCGGCTGGATTCAAATCTTCGATCGCGGCGATTTGTTCGGCCGGGTTCAGCGCCAAAAGGGCTTCCATCCACGATGGGATGCTCATGCCGAACACGTCGGAGATGATGGCCCGCTCGGTGACGGGGACGACGAGCCAGCAAGCCACCGCCGCCAGGGTGGCGAGCACGGCCTTGATCTGCGATCGAATCTTTAATCCGACCCACAGCGCCAGCCATGCCAGAAGCGGCAAATAAATGGCGACCGTTCCCAGCGCCAGGATCAGATACAACCAGCGGAAGGCGCTTCCCTGGTACCACCACACCTCGAATACGAAAATCGTCGAAAAAGGAACGAGCAATACATGAATCAAACGCTGAACTCCGCGCAGCTTCTGCTGCAGGATTTCGGCGCCGGTCATGGGGCTGGCCAGCAGCACGTCGAGCGTCTGTCGCGTGCGCTCTGAGGCTACGACGCTGCCGGCGTGGACGACGATCATCGCTCCCCCCAGGCACCACAGCCCGTAGAGCAGGCGCGAAACGACGTCCAGGTCCGGACCACCCGGCTGCGACGTGCCCAGCGTCGCGCAGACCACGATCAGCGGAGCCTCGAGCACGACCAGCACGCGGAACAGATATCGAAACGTGCCCAGCGATTTTTTCGTCGTCTCGCGCCAGGCGACGGGCTCCAGGGCCGGCAACGGGTCGCCGTCCTTGACGAGCACGATGCCGCCGGTCACTTCGTTCGCGTCGTTGAAAAAACGATCGAGCCTCTGAAATAGTCCCAACAGCGCGTTCTTCGGGGGGACGAACGCCCGCCGTTCGAGAAAAAGCCGCGCGCCGAGCAGAAATCCGGCCGAGAGCGAAACCAGGAACGTCGAAAGGAGGGCCGTCCCCCAAAACGGCAAGTCGGAAGCGCGGCCGAACAGCCACGGCCCCCATCCGAACGGAAAGATGGCCATCAGCACGACCAGCAGCACGTAATTGGCGATAAACGCCTCGACGGTCGTGGGATAAAAGGCCGAGCACATCACCGACAGGGCCGCTGCCTGAAAGCAGGTGAGAACCAGCAACAGAATGCCAGCCCACAAATAATCTTCGGTGATTCCGCCGAAGCTGTAGGCCACAGCCATGAGAGGAAACGAGAGCAAGACGAAAGTCAGCATGGGGACGAGGCGACCCAGCAGCTTTTGGATCACGATCTCCCATGGGCCCAGCGTGGTGATGAGCAAGAGGCTCAAGCTATTGTGCTCTTTTTCGATCGTGAGGCACCCGCAACAGATGGCGGGCAAGAACAGATAAATGCTCCAGAACTGAAGGGTGACCAGATTCTGAAACATGTGCCGCCCCTGCCCCAGGCCGCTCGCCGATCCTCCGCCTTTCAAAAAGTTTCCGTAGAACAGCCCGCAGGCGGCGACGAACAACAGCCCCGCATAGAAAAATCGGATGAGGTACGTCCGCTTTTGCGCGGCCTGCTCGTTGAGCTCCTTGGCCAAGAGGGGCAGCTCGAACAATCGCAGTATTCTGGCGGAAGACATCAGCGGCCACCGAAGAAAACTTTGCGAAACGCGACCCAGGTGTTGTCGCGGCGGACCGCGACGATCAAGAGCCACTGCCGCGGATCGTTCTCGTCCAAAA